>NZ_JADEXY010000080.1 GCF_015206885.1 Microcystis aeruginosa LEGE 91341
CCCTTGATAAGGGGGGTGTCGATCCCCCCTGCCCCCCTTGATAAGGGGGGTGTCTGACAATTTTTAACGCCTACCTACTTAGTAACCATATTTCTATTATTTCTCGTCTAGTTTCCTCACTGCCCTCCTAGTTCGATAAATTGCCGGATCATGTTAGCTTCCAGTTTTGTCAGAGCCACGCGAGTGCGTTTTTCCCGCTCATCTAAGATTTGAAACTGCTTTTCTACCGCCTCTCTTAAGCATCCTAAGTCGGCACTTTCAACAGCATGGCGAGTAGAAACCCGCACGTCAAAACCAGATTTGACCAAAATGCCCTCATCCACGGCCATAAATCTTTCCTGCTCTTGAGGAGTGGTGAAAGACAGCAATCCGGGCAAGATAGCAGTGACAAAATCAATGTGATGGGGCAGCAGGCAAAAGCAACCGCTTCCCGATTCTGCCGTGACTTTAATAACTTCTGTCTCTAATAGGATTCGGGTGGGCAATATAACTAGGAGTTTCATCGTGCCTGTCATAGCTTTACAGCCTCATCAATCGCGCCAATCATGTAAAGTGCCTTCTCTGGATAATCGGAAAATTCATCTTGGAGAATGCGATCGCATCCTGCTAAAGCCGCTTCTAGCTCGACAAATTTACCCGCCATTCCTGTAAACTGTTCGGTAGAAAAGAAAGGCTGGGTGAGAAACTTTTCTAATCGTCTGGCTCTGGCTACAATCTGACGGTCAGCCGGTGAAAGTTCTTCTAATCCTAGCATGGCAATAATATCCTTGAGTTCTTCGTAGTTCGCTAGGGTTTGCCGCACTGCCTGGGCGATGCGATAGTGTTGCTCGCTGACAATAGGCGGCATCAACATTTTCGATCCCGATTGCAGTAAGTTCACCGCCGGATAAAACCCCTCACTTGCTCGCTGGCGAGAGAGTACAATTGATGCCGATAGATGAGAAAAAGTATGAACAGCCGCCGGATCGGTAAAGTCATCTGCTGGGACGTAGACTGCTTGAATGGAGGTGATTGCGCCCGTAGCCGTACTGCAAATCCGCTCTTCTAGCTCTGCCAGTTCCGTGGCTAATGTCGGCTGATACCCTACCCGCGAGGGCAATTGTCCCATCAACCCCGATACCTCTGAACCAGCCTGAATAAAGCGGAAAATATTGTCAATTAATAGTAAGACATCTTGTTTAGCCGTGTCGCGAAAGTATTCCGACATCGTCAGTGCGGCGTGTCCAACGCGAAATCTGACCCCTGGCGGTTCATCCATCTGCCCAAAGATCATCACCGTATTCTGCAAAACCCCGGCCCCCCGCATTTCTTGGTATAAATCTAGGGCTTCCCGACATCGCTCCCCAATTCCACAGAAGATACTAATTCCCTGATCTTGCTTGACGATATTATGAATCATTTCGGTAATCAAAACCGTCTTGCCAACACCCGCTCCGCCAAATAATCCTGCTTTCCCCCCCCGTTCCAACGGGACAAGCACGTCTATGGCTTTAATACCGGTTTTGAGAATCTCCGAGCTAGTGGTTCGCTCGTACAGGGGAGTCGGATTTGCATAAATTGAACGCCATTCTCCATCAGATATCTGTTCTTGTCCGTCAATTGTTTCCCCAAATATATTCAACATCCTGCCGAGCAACCTCTCGCCCACTGGAACTCGCAAGGGATGACCCGTATCGATGACTGGAGAACCGCGAGCTAAACCGGCTGTTGGCTTCAGTGAAATGGCCCGTACCAGTTGGGAGTTAAGATGGGCCACAACTTCCATCGCTACACTGCCATCTTCTCCGGCCTGAAGTTGGCTATGAAGCTCTGGCAGCCTTTGGGAAAAATAGACATCAATGATGCTTCCTCGCACTGACACTACAGAGCCAGCGTTGAGTTTGTTAATATCTCGTTGATCGTTCATCAAAAAATTGGCTCTGAAACCCCGTTTTTTTAGGACGGCTTGATATTACAATCTAGATGCTCACTCACCGCCCCAGTCCATTAATATAAAGAGAATTTTGCCCGAAAAGGAGTTATAGATTTAGCTAAACAGGTTTTATCGCTGTAGCTGATGACCACAGCTACTACAAAAGCGATCGGTTGCCGCTAATTTTGCCCCGCATTGACTACAAAATTGGGCTTTACTGACGGTTTTTGCGTCCCCCATACTCATTTTCATATCTCCCATTTGCATTTCCATGGGAGCAAAATTCATCGACATATTACCCATTTTCATCGGTTGCATCGGTTGCATGGGTTGCATTGGTTGCATCGGTGAGGAGGAGAAACTGGTAGCGGTTGTCGATTGAGAGGACTGAGAAACTCCAGAGGTATGAGGAGAGGAAAAACCGATACTGGTTCCTTGAATTTGGATTCTGTGGGGTCCGGTTTCGGTGATAATTTCAATAATTGCCCCTTGGGGAATTATCTCTATTTGGGGTTCTTTTGTCCAAACTCCCGTGGCAAAACTACTGCTAGACTGCTGTTGTTGTCCCACAGCACCACTAGCGAGAGTTACAATCGTCTGCAGCCCTTGATTATCCAGATAGAGACGTTGTCCTGTGGGTAATTCACTATAAATAGCCATATTTTTGACAGTGAAAAGTAAAAAGTAAAAACCTAGTTCACACCCCTAGGATCCAGTCTAGCGAGGATAGAAATGTTAGAGGATTTTCTTAAGAATTTTATCGACAAAAAAAGGGTGGTTTGACCCACCCTCACCATGTCTCAAGAAAACAAACTTTTTAACGGACGCTACCGGCTAATTTATCGACCCGAATCGGTTTCATCAGGTACAATTTGAGGAATTGCCAAGCGTTAGAAGCGAAGATCGGCAATTTCTTCAGGAATTTAACCGGTGCGGCACTGTTTTCGCTATCGATCGCCCGTAATCCCTCGTTATTGCGAACACAAATTTCTAGGCGATCATAAAATTCAGGACTATCCACATCGAGAACAATCGGGAAGACGCGGCCGGCGGTTTCATTGGTCTTCTCGATCACATACTTATCGTACTCGCGAGCGTCCAAACCGAGAATGGCGTAGAAACCGGAACGCTGAGTATCATTGAGGTACATCGTAGCGAAGACCGAAAGCAGGAAGAAACGACACCAGAGACGAGCGCGCCAATCATTAAGAATATCAGGCTGCGCACGCATGATCGCATCAAAGAAGTCCCCGTGACGGTTTTCGTCTTGACACCAATTCTCGAAGAAGTTAAAAATCGGATAAACCCGATCTTCGGGATGTTGTTCAAGATGACGATAAATGGTGATATAACGCCAATAACCGATTTTTTCGGAAAGATAGGTGGCGTAGAAGATAAATTTCGGTTTAAAGAAGGTGTAGTTACGGCTTTTGGTTAAAAATCCCAAGTCAAGGGAGAGGTTAAAATCCGATAAAGCCTTATTAAGGAACCCAGCGTGACGCGCTTCATCCCGGGACATGAGGTTAAAGCATTCTGCGAGGAGGGGATTTCTGTTTTTTAAGCGTCTGCCGAGTTCTTTGTAGAGAAGAAAGCCGGAAAATTCGGCCGTGCAGGATCTTTCCAGAAATTCCACGAATAAGCGACGAGTTTCGCCATCAATATGCTCCCAAGAGCGATCAAATTCTTGATTGCGAACGAAGTGATGCCGGTTATAATCGGTACGGAATTCCTCTAAAATCGCTTTCAGTTCTTCCTCGTTAGCGGCGATCGACATTTCCGCCATCGCTTCAAAATCAGTGGTATAGAAGCGGGGAGTGAGGATCGTTTCTTTAGCGGGAACTTTTATACCCGGACGGATTTCCTCGAATTCTGGTTTTTGGATCGTGCTGACCATAGGGATTATTGATTTTACTCTGGGATGATGATTGAGACGAGTAAAGGCTCTGAGATGATAATGACGAACCGTGAAAAAACGGCTAGGATTCACTATAGCAAGCTCTCAGCCCTAGACTCCCTTCCTGTTCATTAAAAGTTACAACTCTTAATTAAGCTGTGTGAACAAACGCGGATTTTTCGCTGGGAGTCTTGACAAATGTTCGGGGAAGTGGGGTGATATGGGGAAAACTTCTGGCGATTGCGCCTAAATAGAGTATTATGCAGAAAGTTGACCTATATCTTTACTCTGGAGAGTGTTATACAGAAAGTTTTCTTTGGGGGTGACATACGGAAGACTTCTGATGATTGCGCCTAAATGGAGTGATATACAGAAGGTTGACCCATATCGTTAAGTCTGGAGAATATTATACAGAAAGTTGACCTATAATATGTAGTTAGGTATAAAACCATGAATACATTCAATAAAATTCGAGAAAGGGTCCTCATGAGAGTATCTGAAAATGGACTTGTATCTGTAATGAATGATACAAAGTGGATGAAACTTATTGATAGGATAAAACTTTTAAACTTTCTGCCGCCATATCAAATAAAAAACCTATTATCTGACTTGCCATATCCAGAGGATTTCAACGATCCAATTTATTATTTGGGAGATTACAGTGAAGGAATACTACCATTTTATGCTATTGAATGGATTTTAATTAATCCCAAATATTATTATACTAGGGGAAAATTGTTAAACGATGGTTATAAATCTGTTTACAATGAATTAAAACAAATTTTAATAGAATTAAAGATACCATACCATGAAGAAAATTCTATGTTTTACATATACGGATATATTAATTCAAATACAAAATTAAGCTAAGACGCATTTAAACCGCTTATTCTTAGATTAGCCTAACGTCCCCCAATCGCTTTACTGTTACCTTTTGCCTCTTGCCTCTTGCCTCGTCTCAACAAGCAATTTAAATTACGAACAGTGCGATCGTGGAACGAACCACAGAGACACAAAGGACACAGAGATCGATCACTACTATATAAGTTAAAGTTATCACACAAAGAATAAGAGAGCCAACAAGGTTTTTGGCAATATGCTAATCTGGCTAACACGCTTTTGAGAGTGATATGGGGAAAACTTCTGTATATCACGCCTAAATGGAGTTATATATTATCAGAAGGTTGACCCATATCGTTATCCCAGAGAGTGTTATGCAGAAAGTTGACCTATAATATTTAGTTAGCCCTCAAAATAAGGAAACCACGAAGATGAACGAAAGCAAGTATGTTCAATATGGCTGCGGATGGTCTGCGCCTAGTCAATGGCGAAATTTTGACGCTTCGCCAACTCTGCGCTTTGAAAGAATGCAGGGTGAGAGCATCTCAAAAGCTATTGACAATTGGCCAATTTTGTGATCCGCTTGCTCTGTGGGCATTTCAGGTGATACCAGTCAATCAGAATAGTTACGAAATCTTCACATTTGGTCGATTTTTGCTTAACAATTGAGATAGCCAATTCTCCTCAAATATGCCTGAATCGCTCTCTGGGTAAGCAACTCACATAAAGTTCATTTTGTCAAGGATTGTTAAGATGCGCTTACCCTGTGAAAGAATGCCTCTCATAGGTCGTCTGTATACGAAAAATCAATCTCGATTCCCAAGCAATGTAGAGTATGGAGACATTGTAAAGGGTTTGCCAGTTTCGCCGGATTCATGCGCAGGTGTTTATTGTTCTCATATTCTTGAACATCTTTCGCTTGGCGATTTCCGTGCTGCTCTACGTAATACAAAAGAAATTTTGCGCCCAAATGGCATTTTTCGCCTTGTGTTGCCTGATCTCGAACATTCAATAATTAAATACAATAAAAATACATCGGCTGAAGCAGCATCAGAGTTCATGAGAGAAACGTACCTTGGTCATGAAAGTCGAGCGAGAGGACTTAAAAGCATTATTACCACTTGGCTTGGAAATTCGCAGCACCTTTGGATGTGGGACTACAAGTCTATTGCGGCAGAGCTTAAAGATGCCGGCTTCATTGAGATAAGAAGGGCCTTCTTCGGTGATTCGTCTGATCCTTTTTTTAATGCAGTAGAAGACAAAGGCAGGTGGGATAATTGCCTCGGTGTTGAATGTAGAAAACCGGGCTAACAAGGCGCTGCACTCGGACGGCAATTCCGCTGCGCTCCATTGCCGCCGGTGAGCTTGGTCGTTATGCCTACATATTTCATCAAATATAAGTAAGAACTGGTATAATTGGTTTCAGAAAAAATATCAGTAAGATCTGTGAATCTATTGTTATCTCACATTCCTTCGATCGCTGCGGGCGTTGTTGTTGGCGGTGTCGTGATTGCATCTGGGGGTTCGGGGCTTCAGTCTGGTGTGGCAGCGATCGCAACTGGGGCAAGTGGTTTTGCGACATCTGCTTTGCTGATACAGTCACAGTCTAGTAAACAAGGTAAGCTTGAACAGGAACGCGATCGGCTAAAGCAAGATATTGAAAGACAAAAACGAGCTTTACCTTTTGGGGCAGAGCTAGAATATTTGCAACGGCAACGAGAATTATTGCGACAAAACGTCAGCGAACTTCAACAACAGGAAGAAGATTTACAAGAAAGGGTGAGGCTAGTTCAGCAAAATCCCCCTAATCTAGAAGAGTTGGAACAACGTCAGCAGAAAATTGGTGAATTAAAAACACAGATTGATGGAAATAAAGGGCGTTTACAGGCAGTCATTGATCAGATTGCGGAACGGGAAAAGCAACGCGATGGTTTGCAAGAGGTGACTTCGCAGTTTTTGCAGAAGCAAGAAGAGGTCAAAAGACTGACTGAACGATTACGCGAACTCAATCAGCAAGCGGCAGAGTTAGAACTTTTCCGTAGTACCTATGACGCTCTGCGTACAGATGCTCAAAATCTAGAAACTAAACAGCAGCATTTACAGGCAGAAATTCCTCGGCTTGAACAAGAGCGCGATCGCATTTTGGCAGAAATCGGCACAATGGAGGCAAAGGCCCAGCAGGTTGATGGACTGCGGGTAGAAATCGAAAAACTAAAAGCAGACTTGCGTATCAAACTTTCTCAATTAAACAGCTTAAAACGTGAAATCGAACAATTAAATTCTGAAAAAGGTTTGTTAGAGGATGAAATCTCTCGTAAGTCTCAAGAACTAAGGAGAATTCAAGAGGAAATCCGCAAAGCTAAGGGAGAACTTGAAGAAATTGAAACTGGTATAAAACAAGCCTTTCAAGCCCTAGAAATGCCCATTAAACTAGAGGCAAACCAGTCGCGCAACTTTGCTAGTGAGAACGAATTTTTAGCAGCCTTTAGAAAATACTTGAGCGACAAGGGTTTGATTTTCCCTAAACGTATCGTTAATGCTTTCCATACTTCTTTGAAGGTACAGGATATTTCTGCCTTGGTGATTTTGGCGGGGATTAGCGGTACGGGTAAGAGTGAATTGCCCCAAGCTTATGCTGAGTTTGTGGGTGCGCCTCTGGTTATGCTGCCTGTGCAGCCGCGATGGGACTCGCCACAAGATTTGCAAGGTTTCTATAACTACATTGAGAAGAAATATAAACCAACAGATTTGATGAAGTATCTATATCAACACCAGCGACATCAGAAGTTGAAGGGAAGAATAGTTTTGGTTTTGTTGGATGAGATGAATTTAGCAAGGGTTGAATATTACTTCAGCGACTTTCTTTCTAAATTGGAAACAAGAAGAAATAAGAGGACTTATCTAGATTTAGAAGCAGGGAGTTTAAAGCTAGAGGATCACCAAAAGCAAGTTCTCATTCCTGAAGAATTTTTATTTATTGGCACAATGAATGAAGATGAAACTACGCAAATGCTTTCTGATAAAGTGTTAGACCGTGCCAACGTGCTGACATTTGGTCGTCCCCCTGAACTCAAATTGCGCGGTAGTAAGCAAAGTAAGCCAGCAATTCCCACCGAGTATTTACCTTGGGATGCTTTTCAGGGATGGACAAAAGAGCCAAGCCCTGATTTAGTCGAAAAAGTTAAACACTATGTAGATGAAGCCAATGACATTATGGAATCATTAGGTCGTCCTTTTGCTCATCGGGTGTTTCAGGCATTTACCAAATATGTTTGTAATTATCCTAATGTCGATCGCAATGAGGTTCGTAATCAGGCGATCGCCGACCAATTTGGCCAGAAGCTTTTACCAAAACTACGCGGGGTAATGGTTGAAGAAAAAAATGTAAAAGAAGCATTGGATAAGATGGAATCTCTACTGTCGCAACTTAATGATGAGCCACTCAATCGAGCTTTTAAGAAAGCGCGTGAGGGGCAGTATGGACAATTCCAATGGAAAGGTATGGTGTATCCCCAAGATTGAGGTTGAATTTACAAAAATCAATTTGCAACAATCGAGGTCATCAACCAATGTTAATTTACGCTACCCTTACCGACTATTTGCAAGATAAGCCCTATTTAAATGGATTACCTCAATTGCGCGGAAGCGATCGCCCTTTTTTAGTATTGGAAGATGACGAAGAGATTACCAAACAATATCCAATTTTGATGCAACGACAACCTAGGGTTTATGAAATTGGCTTTCCTTGGGTGCAAATTACAGACTGGGAACAACAAAAGGCAATTGCTCAGAAGCTTAATATTGAGATAAAAACAGGATCAATAGTTGAGTTAAATCTAGCAGATGAAGTATTAGATGCGACACAAATTAGTAATGATGAAAACGAAGTTGAGGAATTAAGAAAAGAGCTTGATAAACGATATGATCACATAACAGCCGATACGATCGCTCTATTTATCGGGCTATTTGATGCTTTGTTGGGAGAGGATAAACATAGTTCACAATCCCCATGCTTTTTAATTAATATTCCACAAATTTTAGTTAATTTAAGTCAAGAAGATGCACAATTACCGTTAGTGCTTGCTCTCAACCGTCGCTATGAACTACGTCATAAATTAGAAATAATTGCGCCAAAATTGCGATCGCAACTCAATCGCAAAGCAGAAATGATCCCCCTTGGACGCATTCAGGAAATGGATGCTTACTGTTTAAGAGATTATGTCCGCCGACCTGGACATGATGCGCTCGAAAAAGCAGGGGCAAGACAAGAGCTAATGGGAATTCAGCGCTATCAAAACTTTAATACCCCCGAAAATCGCTTTCTTAAAGGTTTTTGCAATCTATTACATCGCGAATGTGGAGAATATAAAGGAATAGGAGAGGCTGAACGTTTAGAAAGAGCTATCGATCGCTTTCGTCAAGAGCCAAGCGTACAAACTATTCCCCGTACCGATGTTTTCGCAATCAAACCTAACTATGTCTTACAACAAAATCCCATCTATCGCAGCTTCTATCAAGCCTATCTCGATTATTTAAAGCGGCGAAGTGAAAAAGAAAATATTTGGGGCTTCCGTCAAGGACTGTTAGTAGATGTGGTAACAGTTCTATTAGTTGCGGCGCTGTTAAATATTGAGGGAAGTTATATTCGTCCTACTGCAGCGGTAAATGTTTCAGGTGTGCCAAACTATGGTCGGTATTTATTGATGGATTCACCACTAATCATTGATTGCATATTACAAACGGCGGCTTTTACTTTTGAAATTATTCACCCGACTAACCCCAAGTCAGGGGATTTAGAACTAAAAGTAAAGATGCAATTCTTTACTACAAATTTATTAGAAAGACCAAAGCACTATGAATTGCCATTGCCAATCTGGATTTTTTGGTATAAGCCAAGCAATGCAATTTTAAAATCAATGGCACGGGATCAACCGGAGGTAATTTGCCTTTATCTATATGAAAATTTTTCTGTAATTAATGATACAACGGCAAGCAATAGTCAGATAAAAATATGGAAATTACCCAATCCTATTGATGAAAGTCTTGAAGAAGGAATGACATTTTTAACTAATCAATTCTGTGAAGCTTTTGGGGGATGGATAACATGAGTTTAGTCCTTCAAGTAATCACAACTGTACTGAGTGAGCCAAGTAGATTTATTCGAGAACGCGCTGAATTAAATCTACCTGATTCTATGAGTTCTTTTCCCTTTCGTAAGAAGCAAAGAGAAGCAGTAGAACTTGCCTTGTCTAATGCTCCTCTAGTAGCGATCGCAGGTACACCCGCCAGTGGCAAAACGGAAATTGCATTAGCATCTCTGGAAACTGCGATCGCCCATCAACGATCTACTTTAGTTGTTGTTCCCTTTGCCAGTACTTTCAATCGTTACGAAAACCTTCCTTTACCACCTTTACAAATTTCCAGCGATCGTGACTATCGCCAAAATGTGAAGACATGGCTCAGGCAACAAGTCGCTAAACCTAAACTAGATTTTTTACCTCCCAATTGGCTAGAAGATTCGCTCTTTGAAGAATTACAAATAAAGAGTGATCGCCAATTTTGGCTAAGGTTACTTCGTGAAGAAGATTCATTAGCAAAAATCCAAAAACTAACCCAAGCAGTCGCCGAAATATTTCCTAATATTCATCCAAAACGGCAAGAGCTTTTAGTCTATCGACTAAGCAAATCAGAAACTTTATTGGAACAAAGAGAGCGTCTGCATCAAGACTATACAACGCTGTCGGATCATGCCATTGAGCAAATCCTTGATGCGGCTTTACCTCATATCAAAGCACCGATATTATGTCTGAGCAATCAATTAGCGATTTTAGGAGAGCGAACTTTTGATTTAGTCATTGTTGAAGATAGTCACTATCTTAATGACTCAACATTGCAAGCGATCGCTACCCGCGCTAAGAAAATCCTATTACTTGGAGAATTAACAGAACCCAGAAATCTATTCAGCAGACTATTTCAAAATCTATCCCCCGCCTATCGGTTACAACTAGCAGAAAATCATCGACTTCATCCCGATTTAGCTCATAAGATTTTCCCCGCATTATATCCAATGCAACCAACGCCTTACACACCATCTAGTCACAAGCACAGTCCACTATCTCAAGGAGAACATCGTTTAAATTGGCTCAAGATCACAACTGCTGAACAAATCCCTAATTTATTACAGCAATCCCTAGAAAGCTTTCCTGATCAACAGTCTAGTGTTCTCACTTTTTCATCAGAGCTACGCGATCGCCTACAACAAATCCCCTATTTGTCCCACTCGAATATTAGCACTGTTCAAGATTGGACAGGAAAAGAATGTCAAACTTTATGGATTGTTTGTGATAAATCTGAATCAAGCCAGCCTAATTTAACAGATATACGTTTAGCTTTAACGAGAGCTAGGGATAAAATTACCATAATTGGTGATTGGGAATATTATCAAAATACCTTTAATGCTCTAGGCTCTGATTTCCATTTTGTAAGAGATATTGCAATTAAGATATTGCAATTAAGGAGGATTAAATGATGCAAATCTTTTGGGAAGTTACAGGTTATTACGAACGTCTCGCTGATGATGGGCGCACAGTTGCTCAAACATCGTTAGCCAATCTATTGACAGATTGTCGGGCGATCGCTACCGACCAAAAACGCTATCACTTACCCGCAGTTCATCAATCCTTCGGGCTCAATTTCTTACCCATTAATGCTGTTACTCATCTGATGCAGCAAACGTCAGGGCGAATACCTCTACTTGCCGATCAAACTTTACGCCCCTTGCTTCAAAATCCCAATAGTTTGGGATCGCAGCAATTCCTATACCGCTTTGTCAATACACAGCTAACCAGTAACCTAGAACCTGACGATCCACAAATTCCTAACGATTTTGGCGATCGTTGTGAAGGGACTTATCAGATTCTACTCAAAGATGTCTCTAATCCAGTAATCCAAAATGTCCGAACTGAAGCCATTAATAACTTACGACAATTTAGACAAAATCACCCCCTAGAAGTTCTAAATCTTGCACTTCGCAGTAACAATCCTGAACTATTTGCTATTCCATTGCCTAATGATTGTACGGCATGGCTGCAACCTAAGGAGCTAGATCAGGCTTTACAGAGAGCAATTTATATTCTCCGCAATGAGTCTGAAAATAATTTTCCTAGGGATGACATTACGGAAACTGTTCAAAGGCTTGTTAATGAGTATCGTGTTCAATATCCTGAACCAGTAATTATTAGCGATCGCATTCCTAATTTAACTATCACAAATATCCCAGCTAAAACAGACATAAAAATTGGTAGAGGTATTCATCGTCAAACTTTAGAAGAATTAATTACTAAAGCTCAGAAGTTTCTCTTGATTTGTAGTTATCGCCTTGAAGATCAAGCGATCCTACAAATGATTGCCGAAAAATCAAAACAAATCCCTATTTGGATTCTCACAGATTTTAGTAATGAGGTGCAAGATCGAGTCGATAGTAATATGGATGGTCAAAGAGTCAGCGATCCAGATTATGCTAATTCGGATCTCAAAAAGCGCCAGTGTTTAGCAATGTTGAGAAAAGCTGGCTTAGGTTTTAGAAGTGGTAACTTCCACATCAAAACTTACATTAGCGAACAATCAGCTTATCTGGGTTCCTGTAACCTGACAGGAGGTAGTCTCGAACGCAACGGAGAAGCAGGAATGCTATGGCAGAATACATCAGAACATCAGTTTCTTGTTGAATATTTTCGCTACCTATGGACGCACCAAACCACATCTCAATCTATACCTTCACCTAATGGCTTTTGTAACGAAAGTCTTGAAACCATTAGCGGTTCTCCACCTCAGAGCGATCGCTTTCTCGATCACCATACTTTTAAACAGGATCTATCCAAATCACTCAAAAAATTTACTGGACAAGAAGTTCGCATATACACAAGAAACTTTCAACCGCTATCACCACAGCTTAATTTGCTGACTAACCCTCACAATCGCATTTTTTATGGAAGTTACAATGCTACAACCTTACAAGCTAGGCGAATCCCCAATCTTCATGCCAAAATCATTATCATTGGCTCTCAAGTGGCTTATATCGGTTCCCAAGATTTTGCATTTCGTCCCCATCCACTACTAGATTTAACTTACAAAACTACCGATCCTCAAGAAATTAAACTGATCACTCAACAAACTCAAAACCTACGCTAAAACCATGACTAAGCTAATCAATCTTGAATCCTATCTTGAATGCTGCCAATACGCCCATTTATTTGCAGAAGATCCCGCCAATTTAATTCCCAATCCAAACGGTTTGCCTTTAGCGTATCGAGATTTTTGTAACCGTCACCAATCTCAGTCATTTTTACCAATTCCCGCAATCACGATCGCTCAACCCACAATTCTCACCCCGCGCAAGAGTCAATTACCACAACAAAATATCGGTCTAACATTGCCCGATAATTCCTCAGACCAAATATTTATTGTTAGAGAAGCAAATTCACTGGTTTTGCGATCGCTTCAATCCCGTTATATCTATGCCAATGTCTATCGCTACTGGAGTTATGTAGAACAACTACAGCAATTTACTCACTCAGATAAACCATTAGTTATTTACGATTTCGATAGCTTTACCCCATCCGAAATTACTCCCCTCACATTTCAAAATTACGGTAACGCTCCCTATCCTATTCCGATTATTGATACGCGATCGATTAAAAAATATGATGCTCTCAAACTATCTCAGTCTTACGAGAAAATATACAATTCGATTTGTTTAGCGATCGCTAAACAAATCGTCCAAGACTTAAAACTTAATCCAAATAATCTTTTAGAAGTTGCCAACTACATCAAAAAAATTAATCTTTTCCAAAATAAGGTTATCGAATTTACTTCTTCCGAGTATATTTCTTTGATTATAGAAATTAATCATCGTTTCTATTCCTATAATCTATCTCGAATAGATCTTGAGGGTATAATTTATCGCCACTTTCCTATCGCAGATCTAAAAAAAGTTATCAGTGAAACCCCAAACTATCACTTTGTTTTACTCAGTAGTTATGCGAAACTGCCCAGCGTTAAAAGAGTATTAGAGCAACAATTTCACGAAAACTTACTGGTCTTAGATCTTAGTGTCAATAATTTCTCCAAAATCTGGCAACGAAAGCTAGGGAATAACTTCGCATTATATGGACAACATTTAGATCGTATTAGTTTCTTTGTAAGAAGAGCAGGTGAAGAGATCGAAATTCGTCTGCCAGAAGAAACCTGTTATGAAGGAGAACAAGAAGCTACTATATATGGTCAATACCTAAAAGATGGAAAATTAGAAGAGAATTTCCCACTAAGAACTAAGGATGTAACTCTACCATTTCGGATTAATGACGAGCCGTTTTTAGATAACGAAACAGGTGTAGAGCAAATTTACAAAATTGAAAATCAATACCTTGGTCAGACTCCTAATCTAGACATAAAAATTCGCTTTCGCCTCAAGCCAGGTCTTATGCCCAAGTTAGAAATATTAGATAATTATGATCGGATACTTGATTCTAAATTAATTGATCGTGAAGAACTCGCAATCTCAGATACATTAGGCTTTATTTCAATACAAGCAATTCTGACATTTCGCAACAACAAATCACAAAGATTCATTAATATTCTTAAAACACAGGATATTCAAATTCCAATAACTTTATCATATTTTACTCGAACAATAAATGAATATATTACAGATACAGCAAGCCAAAATAATATTGATTCTCTAATTTCGGTTACTCGCTCTTTTCTAAATCTTATTAATAACTATAGCAATATTGAGAACGAAAGCAACAATGGATTAGATGTGTATGTAATAGATGACCAAGATAAAAATCATAATCTAGAAGATTTTACCAAAAATTATGAAAAAATTGACAAGAGAATAAACGAGTTTCTGGAAAATATAAAATCTAATCATAGAGATATTTATAAAAACATATTTCAGATTTTAGGAAAAAGTTTTGCGTTTTCAAATTGTCTAAATCTAGATTTTCTGTATTATCCAGATCAAATTTATTATGGAAATTTACTACCAAAAAATATTCGCAATATCTATAGTATTCACCTACACAATATTGCTAGAATGTCATGTACTAATCAAAGAAGAAAAGCTTTTTGGGATTTATTTAATATAATATCTCAATATCATCAAAGAGAATTTTATAAAGTAGATGATTACATTTGGGGATACGCAAGGATACTATTGTGGTATGCAAACCCTGAGAGTGATTGCTTATCGCTCGAAGTTTTTAGTCAGCACTTCATAAAGATATTAAGCCATTGCCTTACATTAAATGTTTCTAGAGATCGCAATTATCTAAGAGATGCACTAATTTCTCTAATTTATCTACTTACTTTTCGTGAAATTGATCCTCACTTTGTTGAGCAAGGTTCTCATGCTTATGCTCAATCTAAAAGACTATGCGAGAAATTAGAGCAAAATCCAATTCGATCCAGAAAAGCTAATATTGACGTGTCGCTAAATCAATTCTTTGAACAGTTACTTGACGGCTCTGCTACCCAAGAGCAAGTAAGTAATATGATTGAAATTGATTAATTTAAAAAATTCCTTTAGCGATCTTACAGTGAGCTTCTCGAAGAATTATTTAACTTATCTATCCTATGGATTGGTTTTAGCAAAGCCAAGCTGTAGGGTGCGTTCCCTAATGTGGCTCTTACTGCTCCACTGATCGATTTTGGGGAACGCACCATGCACATTGATGGAAGCTGTGGGTTAAAGTGCGATGCCGCTCTGGTTAGACCAGTTGAGAAATGTTAGCGAAGATTCCCAATGTTTAGGTTAAAATAGAGGGGCAAAAGTTGCAACAGGGTCGCTTCAATGACAGTTCGACAACCCCGCTACAGCAAAGAAGAATTTGCCCGACGTGGACACGAAGTCTATGAGTCTCAGGTACGCTCCCAAATCGAGGAGGGCAATCATGGGAAGATTGTAGCAATAGACATCGAAACAGGGGCTTTTGAAGTGGCTGACGACAGCCTAACAGCTGCTAAACAACTGTTAATACGTTTTCCTGATGCACAAATATTTGGTATTCGCATTGGACATCGTGCCGTCCATCGTTTTGGCTTTCGTTCCCCCAGTGTGTCCCCATGATGATGGGGAGCGTCAATTCGCGCCGAGAAGCAATTATTCAATTCGTAGTGCTAGGCGAAAATCACCAGAGGCAAGCGAATGAACTACCCCGCCGCAAGCGGACGGGGTATCAGAATCAAAATAGACTCAATTATAGATTTTGGTGTAGCTGCAGGTATTCTTTATCTTGTTCTTTTACATATCTCGCTATCATACCTTCATCCCCATGCTTTCCTACCGTACTTGCGTAATATCCATCACTCCAAAACTCTCCTCCCCACAACTGCTTTTTCACTTGAGGACACTTTTTGAAAATTTCTCTCGCCGTTATACTTTTAATCATTGTCACTATCCTTGTCACACTATAGGTCGGTACTGATTGCACCAGAAAATGCACATGATCTTTATCCACTCCAATTTCTACAAACTTGATCTCATATCGTTTTTCCATCTCTAGACAGACTTCTTTTAACAAGCTATCTACCTGTTCGTCGAAAACGGCTTTACGATATTTGGCTGGGAACACTAAATGATATAGCAAAACACTTACATTATGGCTCTTATGGATGTATTCACTCATTTTTCTATTATACGCCGCGAGCGGCGGGGAATTAGACCCGAAGAGATTAAAGCAGTTATTGACACTGGTTACACTGGATTTCTCACGTTGCCTTCCGCTATCATTACAACCCTAGGATTAACGTGGTATATGCAAGAAGAGGGAATCTTGGGCGATGGAAGCCTCTGTATGTTTAACGTATTTGAGGCAACTGTGATCTGGGATGGTCAGATCAAATCTATTGAAATCAATGAGTCAGAGACAGAGCCATTAGTTGGTATGGGTTTACTTGAGGGCTATGAGTTGAATATTCAGGGTTTTGCTGGGGGATTAGTGACAATTAAACCTTTGTCATAGTCTCTAGCCATAGCTGTAGGGTGCGTTCCCTAATGTGACTCCCACTGCTCCACCGATCGATTTTGGGGAACGCACCATGCACATTTATTGAAACTGTGGGTTAAAGTGCGATGCTGCTCTGGTGGGTTGAGTTGAGGAGTGTTAGCGAAGATTCCCAATTTTTAGGTTAAAATAGAGGGGCAAGAATTGCAACAGGGTCGCTTATTTTTAGCTGTGCTTCGTGTCACTGAGCCTTTACATTGAGCTTGTCGAAATGTGTCGAAGTGTGGACACTGAGCCTGTCGAAGTGCTGTTTTATATTGGCCTAACCTTTCATCTCCGAGGTAAAACCGAGGGTTCCTTCAAGCCGACATTTAAGGTAAAATTGATCCTCTAGTTTCTGTGGGGCAATAACGGCAATCGCAGTAAAATTAATGCCAGAGTCAAGCAGAAAATCGAACAAACTGGTGCATCTGACCCAGAAGGGTTGCCAGCCTGTATCATTGTGGTAGAGTTCAGTCGCCCGATCTCTGTCGTTAGCACAAAACAGAATCCTGGAGGAGCCTTACTTCAATGAGCCAGATTCAAACGTTTCACCAACAAGCAATGGATTTAGCCGAGGCAGCGGCAGTCGCCCGCTTGAGAGGTGCGATCGATCTGCCGACAGAAAAAATTGCTGATTTCTGCCAACGCTGGCAAGTGACCGAATTTGCCCTTTTCGGCTCTGTCCTGCGCGATGACTTTCGCCCGGACAGCGATATTGATATTATGGTGCAGTTTCACCCAGAGGCACATCCCACCTTCAGCAGCCTGGATCAGATGGAAGCAGAATTAAAAACGATGTTTCACCGAGACATTGATCTGATTACCCGCCAAGGGATTGAAACTAGCCGTAACTATTTACGCCGCCACGAAATTCTTTCCTCTGCCCAGGTGATTTATGCAACGGGATCTTCAATTCCTGCTTGATATGCTGCAATCCGCAGAACTGATCATAACCTACACGGCTCAATGCTCAAAAGCTGAGTTCGTTGCCAATGTGCAGCTTCAAGATTCAGTCATTCGACGGCTATTGGTGATTGCCGAAGCCGCCCGACGAGTTTCCGAAACAACCCGCCAGATCTTTCCCAACATTGCTTGGCAAGAAATCAATGGAATGAGAAATCGGTTAGTACATGAGTATGATGATGTCAACCTCAATATTGTATGGGATGTGGTTCAGGCTGAAATCCCGTCACTGATTGAAGACTTGCAGTTACAGATTCCACCTGAACCCTGAGAATAGTGCGATCGCTATCAGGGAGAATTTTCCACTTAATTCAAACTCGATTGGCAACCTGTCACCGAGCAAACCCGACGGTGTTGGAATGATTCTGATAGCTGACGGCTAATAGCTAAGGGTTATCAATGCTAGGATAAAGGCTTGAGTAGAGAACGATCGAGCCAAAGCCATGTCATCGACAGAAGTAAAAACCCCACCCCCAGACAGTCCTGAATTCCTCGATGAGTTACCCGGAGAAGTGGAAATGTCCTTATTTGACCACTTGGAGGAGTTGCGGCGGCGGATTTTTTATAGTTTAATTGCCGTGGCTGTGGGTGCGGTGGGATGTTTTATCTTCGTTAAACCCCTAGTACAAGTGCTGGAAGTTCCCGCCCAAGGGGTAAAATTTTTGCAGTTAGCTCCGGGAGAATTTTTTTTCGTCTCCCTAAAAGTAGCTGGATATAGCGGCATACTGGTGGCTAGTCCCGTTATTCTCTTACAAATTATCCTCTTTGTGCTGCCGGGGTTAACCCGTCGCGAACGGCGTTTAATTGTCCCGGTAGTCTTAGGATCGAGTGTTTTATTTTTTGCTGGTTTATTTTTTGCCTATATTGCCCTGATTCCCGCCGCTTTAAACTTTTTTGTCAATTATGGGGCGGAAGTGGTCGAACAAGCTTGGTCGATCGAGCGCTATTTTGAATTTGTCTTACTTTTACTGTTTAGTACCGGCATCGCCTTTCAAATTCCCGTTATTCAATTGATTTTGAGCTTTTTAGGCATTATTTCCTCGCAAACGATGTTATCGGGTTGGCGTTTCGTGGTTTTGGGGGCGGTGATTTTAGGCGCGATTTTAACCCCTTCTACAGATCCTCTCACCCAATCCCTGTTAGCAGGAGCGGTCTTGGGTCTATACTTTGGGGGCATTGGGGTGGTGAAATTAACGGGACGTTAACTAGCTATTAGCCGTCATAGGAGACAGGAGTGGGAATTATGAATTATAAATTATGAATTATGAATTGACGAGCGGGGAGCAGGGAAAACAAAGCTGACTTTTGCCTATTGCCTATTGCCTATTGCCTATTGTCTTTTCTGGCTGATGGCTGAGGGCTAAAAAGCTGATAAAATTTGACGGCTGAAAACTAATTAAGCCAGAAAGCTAGAGATTGATTCTAGATTGAGTAACAAAGTGAAATATTTTTTCTTAACGGCAGGTTGGACAATAGGACGGGTGTGGGAATTTGGTGGTTTGTGGGACCATGCGAGTAGTTGGCGACGACCACCGCAGATAGAGCGATTAAATATCGGTATTTTAGAGGGAGAACAGGTTTTATGGCTTTATAAGGTGGAAGAAGCCGTGATTATGGTGGAAGTTGCCCCCAAGAGTGCCGAAATTGCCGATACTGTCCCTACCATCGGGCAAGTGGTGCTAAAACGCTTGATTAGTGCGGAACAAGTCCTCGAAATTCTGCAAAATGCCGAAGAATTGCTGAGGAAGTAATCAGTTATCAGTTATCAGGAGTCAGGAGTTAGGAGTTAGGAGACGGGAGATTATTTTTATTTATTCTCCCCACACCCCACACCCCACACCCTGCAC
>NZ_JADEXY010000006.1 GCF_015206885.1 Microcystis aeruginosa LEGE 91341
CAGGATATACTCCACAAAAGCGTTTAAACTCTTCTGGATTCAAATTTTTTACTTTTTCGTAAGTCATTGTTTTTCTGAGTGTTTTACTTTATTTTACATAATCAGTTCCTATTTTTGCAGGAGGTCTACTATCAACTCCGGCGTTGTGCAGATCGGCCGATTGGAGTCGAGCCAGCCTGCAGCTGACGGACTGGTCAACATCACCGGCGCAACAACCATCGACGGCTCCGCCAACAATGACACCGTGCAGGTGGAAGGCTCTGGTACGGTCACGTTCAACGCTGGCGACGGGAACGACACCTTCATCGGTGGAACGGGCAACGACACAATTAATGGTGATGCGGGCAACGACACGCTCTCTGGCGGCGATGGCAACGACCAGCTTTCTGGCAACGGCGGCGATGATGCCCTTGAAGGTGGCGCGGGCAATGATGCCCTTGAAGGTGGCGCGGGTAATGACAACCTTGAAGGTGGCGCGGGTACCGATACAGCGATCTACACCGGTAACTTTGCCGACTATTCGACCAGTGGCTCGGCCAACGACTTCACGATCGTGGACAATCGTGACGGCTCGCCCGACGGCACGGATACAGTTCAGAACGTCGAATTCTTGCAATTCGCGGACGTGACGGTTCCAGTCGCCAACATCCTTACCACAGTCCGGTTGTTCGACAACAACGACGTTTTGATTGGCGGTTTCACGACCATCCAGGAGGCGATCAACGCGGCGGCCGAGGGCTATCGCATCGTTGTCGGGGCTGGGTCCTACACCGAGAACCTCACCGTCAACAAGAAGTCGTTGACGATTCGTGGTGCCAATACAGGCATTGCGGCGGGCGATCCCCGTGGTGCTGAATCGGTTCTGACTGGCGGCATTCATATTCTGGACGAGGGCGTGTTGATCGATGGTATGAAGATCGCAGAAGGCACGACGATCTCCGGAGAGTTGGCGGGGGTCTATGTCCAAGGGAATAACGCAACTGTGGAGAACACGGTCTTCCACCGGAGCGGAACGGTTGATGGCGATGGCTCGCGCGGCGTTATCACGGCTGGTTCCATCACGGGACTGGAGGTTTCTGGAAACAGTTTTAGCGGCTTCGCAACCGGCGTTTATCTGAAGCCGGGAGCTGCCGGCTCAGTCAGTGGGAATAGCTTCGAAGACAACTTCGTTGGCTTGTCCTTCGACACAAACAATCCAACTGATGTTGCGGTTACTGGAAACTCGTTTACCAACAATGTCTTTGAACAAGTCGGACTTGGGATTTTGTCGAGTACTGCTAATCTGTTGACCTTTGGAAGCGGAAGCACATTTACGGGTGCGTCGCCGCAAGTGAGCATCTACGGGCTTCGTGGAGATGGTCAGTTGATCATTGGCACTGGGTTCGATGACAAATACAGCGGCGGTGCGGGCAACGATACGATCTCTGGCGGTGCGGGCAATGATACCCTTAATGGTGGTGCGGGTACCGACACGGCAGTATTTGGTGCAGGCAACAACACCGTCAACCTGACTTTAACTACCGGCCAGAACACGGGTGAAGGCACAGATGTACTGAGCAGTATCGAAAACCTAGTGGGCGGCGACGGTGACGACTCCCTTATCGGGGATACTGGCAATAACCAACTCGATGGCGGTACGGGCAACGACAACCTAAGTGGTGGTGCGGGCAACGACACCCTTCTGGGTGGCGATGGTACCGACACAGCAACATTTGGTGCAGGCAACAACACCGTCAATCTGACTTTAACTACCGGCCAGGACACGGGGGAAGGTATAGACGTACTGAGCGGTATCGAAAACCTAGTTGGCGGCGACGGCGACGACTCCCTTATCGGGGATACTGGCAATAACCAACTCGATGGCGGTACGGGCAATGACACCCTTCTAGGTGATGCGGGCGACGATACCCTCATCGGTGGTGCGGGCAATGACAGCTTAGTGGGTGGTGCGGGTATCGACACAGCAACATTTGGTGCAGGCAACAACACCGTCAATCTGACTTTAACTACCGGCCAGAACACGGGGGAAGGTATAGACGTACTGAGCGGTATCGAAAACCTAGTTGGCGGCGACGGCAACGACTCCCTTACTGGTAATACTGGCAATAACCGACTCGATGGCGGTACGGGCAACGATACCCTACTCGGTCAACAGGGAGCCGATTTGCTAGACGGTGGAACTGGAGCCGATAGCCTATCTGGTGGCTCTGGAAACGATACTCTCATCGGTGGCGCTGGAAACGATACCCTAACTGGTGGCACTAATACTGACCGTTTTGTTTTCAACAATCCCACCGAAGGCCTTGACACTATCACCGATTTTAACGTCAGTGAAGCTGATGCTATCGTAGTTTCTTCCTCTGGTTTTGGTGGACTGACTACCATTGGCGGTACTTTGACTGCTAGCCTATTCGCGACAGCTGAAAATGGCACTGCCAAATTTATCTACAGTGGTGGTATTTTATCGTTTGACTCAAACCTTGCTAATCCTGGTGGTCTGGTTCAACTCGCAACTCTCACTAATTTGCCAGTCATCGCTGCAACCAATATTCAGGTTGTCGCCTAATCTATCGCTGTCCCTCCACTGCGGTGGGTTGTAGAATTGTTGATTTTTAGGGAAAAATTAAGCCCCCAGAAATCATCGGTAAGGGTGTCTTAGCTAGAGCTAAGACACCCTTATTACTGAACTTCCCCATACATAAGTAGGGTCTGCTGAAAAAGTTTTTCCTGGGGGTAGGAGTCAGGAGTCAGGAGTTTCAGGCTTTGTTGCCCTTGTTTTTTATACCAAGCGATGTACTACAAGAAGGATAATGCAAGGTTTTTGGACTCTACCAAATCTGTCATGCAAAACTATTAACAACTCATGCTTGTAAAGCTTGTACAGCAAAGCTTTGAGTTTTTGTTAGATTGATATTTATCAACTTTAGAGCATTGCTGGACAGAGAGGGAGCTTGGGGAATTTTCTACAGTGTAAGTTCGGAAGAACCGGTTTTTGAAAGTCCCAATCCTATTTTCTTGCACTAACATCGGACTTTAACAGGTCAAAAGCTTTATTTTAAAAGGGTTTTACCATTATTCAGCAAGCCCTAAGTAGGTAGGCGAAAAAACTTATAAAATAGCAGAGAACCCTTTGCGGAGGATGAATCAAACCTTGCCAGCCCCTCTAAAAATTGATTTAAGTGAATAAGATTCACGAACCTATAATGCGGCTCAATTAGCTCGAAAACTAGGAACAGAGCGAAGAGTTGTTTGGAGTCAAGATAGATTAAGGAGAATTCTCAAAGCAAGAGGATGGGTTTGGAAAAGAACAAGATACAAACAACCCAATTGTGCTGATCCTCAAGTTAAATTAGCTAAAAAAGCCGATTTAGACTGGTTGTTCTTGGCTCATCGTGCCAGAGAAATCCGTCTAAAATTTTTGGATCAATCAGGTTTTTCTCTTTGGAGTCCCGTCAGCTACACTTATGCTCGTATTGGAGAGCAGAAAGTCTGAGAACAGACTAAAAGACGAGGAAAAAGATTAAATATTCTGGGACTTTACTCGGTGGGAGTGAGTTTTGACTATGGATTGAAATTAGGCTCCCTTAAAGGGGACACTTATATTAAGCTTCTCGAATGGCAAGCCCAACTTGCTGCCCAACATTTTGAAAAGACCTATTTCTTGTAGGAATCTTTCTTAACAATTTTGTCAGTAAGCACTCCAATCCTTATCCTGACTTGATTTCAGTTTTTTCTTTGTCAGTAAGGGTGTCAACAAGGAATATTACAAATTGTTAACCGAGTCTTAAAAGCCTTGTGCTACAAGGGGTTGAAATGTTAAGAAAGATGTGACTAATGTACAGGGGGGGGATCAAAGACAAAATCTATCTTCAAATTAATTATAACCAGCTACTTATAATTAATTGGCAAGAGTTCTATTGTGTAGATCAGAAAAATTCTGCACTATCCATAGCGTGGTAGGGAATGGGATTAAAAGACAAAACAGGATAGACTTTTCTCTAGTCCGATCTATTTTGAGGGCCATGAAGGATTTATTGGCAATTTTTAGCAAGGAATTAAGCTCTTGGTTTCGGCGCTGTTGGTTAGCGGTACTATTAACCGGCAGGGTTTTTTACTTCCTATTCACGCGCAAACCCGATTGGCGCGTCACCCAAGAACAAATGGTGGCAGCCGGGCCTGCTTCGCTGATTATCGCCATGATCACGGCTGCGGTGATCGGGATGATCTTTACTATCCAAGTGGCCCGGGAGTTCCAAGCTTTGGGTGCTGGCAGTATGGTGGGGGGAATTTTGGCCCTTGCTCTCGGTCGGGAACTCTGTCCGATTATGATGGCGATCGTGGTAGCTGGTCGGGTAGGATCGGCTTTTGCGGCGGAGATTGGTACCATGAAGGTGACGGAGCAGATCGACGCACTCTATATGCTCAAAACCGATCCCGTGGAATATCTGGTGCTGCCTCGTTTAATTGCCTGTTGTCTGATGGTTCCCGCTTTGAGTATTATGGCGTTGCTGATCGGTTTAGGTAGCGGTTTGCTGGTCGGCCAAAGTTTATACGGAATTGCTAATTCAGTTTTTCTCGACTCGGTTCGCGGTTTCCTGCGCGTGGGAGACGTGCTGAGTGGACCAGTTAAAGGGTTGGTTTTTGGGGCTTTAATCGCGATTATCGGCTGTAATTGGGGTTTAACGACCGATGGTGGTGCTAAAGGAGTTGGCCAAGCTACGACCGCAGCTGTAGTCACTATGCTCTTAGCGATTTTTGTATCTAATCTGCTGATGACTTGGATCTTGTTCCAAGGATCTGGTAATAGTTCGGTTTTATTTGGACAGTAAATTAGTTAAAAACGCTCATTTTCTAGCCATTGTTCTAAATCCTCTACTGACTGGAAATCTAATAAAGCTTCTCCTAAGTTTTCTAATTTTTCTAGGGAAAGACTTTGGATATTGGCAGATAATTCGGCAGAAATGCCACCTATACGCCGATTTAATTGACGTAAAACCAGGTTAGCCTCTCCTTCTTGTCTTCCTTCCCCTTTAATTTCCTGATAGATGACAGATTCTTTCATAATATCCTTCCTCAACAATTGTTGAATGATGTCTTTGTTTAATACTAATCCGGCGAGAATTGCGGTGGAGGCAGCCAGATTGCTTTGTTCTCGACTGTCGCTGATTTGTTCGATTTTTTGGGCGATTTGCCGCAGTAAATTCTCTTGCTCCTCAGCTTGAGCTAGTATAGCAAAGGGCAATAGTCCAGGTGCTTGCAATAAGGGTTGATAGGGTTGTTCCCATAGTCTAATCACCTCAAATTGATGATAAGTTTTTCCCTGTTGATAGTCATTCTGTCTGACTAGGGGTAAGGTACTTCTCCTTAGATAAATCACTACCTGATAGATAGGTTTGCCTTGATAGCGTCGATAGAGTCTTGTGGCATAATCGAGCATTCTATAGGGAATATCCTCTTTAGGGTCGGTTTGGAACTCAATATGTAAGATTAATTCTTCTGACTCCAAAAAGATTAAACTATCGGCTCTTATCGGCTCTAATGACAACTCTGAGGGTTTAATTTCGGTTAAATCCAAAGGTTTACCTAATAACCAAGTGGCTAAATCTCTCGAATATTCCAGGGCGATAAATTTACAAGTAGAATCATACATCGGTCTTGACTATATTTTACTCAAAAATAGAGATAAATAGACTAAAGCCGGGTAAGACATCCTCTCCGCTTAAATTAGCCGGTAGTTCCATAATTTCTACGGATTGCTGAGGACGATAAATTTCCACCTGTTGTTGTTGAGGATTAACTAGCCAACCTAATCGCAAACCACTGTGGAGATATTCCCGCATTTTAGCTTGAATTTCTGGGAGGGAATCGCTACGGGAGCGCAGTTCAATAACGAAATCGGGACAAATAGGCGGAAATTTCTCCTGTTCTTCTCGACTTAGAGCTTGCCAACGAGTTAAACTCACCCAAGCGGCATCAGGAGCGCGATATCCGCCTTTCGGCAAACGAAAAATCGTCGCCGAACTAAAGACTTTACCCAATTGGGTTTGATGATTCCACAACCAAAGCAAACTAATAAAATCGGCCTCTCGGTTGCCGCTAATTCCCCCAACAGGTGGCATCACAATTAATTCTCCTTGAACGTTTCTTTCTAGTTGCCAATCTGGGTTAACTTGACAGAGACGGTAAAACTGCTCATCGCTGAGATTGACTGTATCTAAGTTTAAAATCACTGCTGCCATGGCTATATTTCACCCTAGAAAACACTCTAGTCTTAATTATAGTCAATTAGATTCCCCGCCACAGTGCGATCGCACCGTCCCGATCTCCAGTGACTAACCAACGACCATCTCGACTGGCAACCATTCTTAAGATGACGTTTCCCTTGAGGGTATTCAAGTGCCGACGGGTATTAACATCCCAAAATTTGACGGTTCCATCCCCGGAGGTACTGGCCAAAACTTTACCCCCATCGAGTAGGGCCATATCGGTAACAGCGTCGTTATGGGCGAGAATAGTAGTGGTACCGATGCCGCTTTTCACTTGCCAACCGCGGATCGAACCGTCTTGACTAGCAGTACCGGCGGTATTACCATCCTTGGAAAAAAGCACCCGATAAACGGGGAATAAATTCCCCGCATAGGCACGAATAAAGCGACCGGTACTCACTTTCCACAGTTTAACGAAGCCATCGTAATCGGCGCTAACAATTCCTTTACCATCGGGACTAAATGCGATCGCCTGAATCGGATGATTATGACCGCGCAGGGTTTTTAACAGTGTACCCGTCTGAAAATCCCAGAGTTTAACAGTACGATCCCAGCTACCCGTGGCCAAAATTTTGCCATCGGGAGAAATAGCGGCATCAGTAACGAGAAAAGCATGGCCAGGATAGGTCATTTCTAATTTTCCCGTGCGCGTATTCCAGCGTTGCACTTTTCCCCCCGCATCGGCAGTTACGAAACTCTCACCGTCGGGACTAAATTGGATAGCGTTAACAGTATCTCCTAGTTGCCAAGTCCTGAGAGGTTTTTGAGTTTTTAGGTTCCATTCCCTAACAGTGCCGTCAAAACTACCACTCAGCAGCAGGGAGTTATCGGGACTAATAGCCAAAGCATAGATGGGATCCTGATCGGCTTTTAAAATAGTAACCCGTTCCACCATCTGCCAAGGAACGATTTCTGCTAGGGGAGGCGCTTGCGGAGTGGTGGTTTTGCGTTTTTCCTGATTGACTGCACAACCACCGGATAGCAACAGCAGCAATAATAAAGATAATGTCGGTTGATAAAGGGTTATTTTCATAGAATTTTGCCGTTGTCAAAATCATCTTAAACTACTTTAAACTTGAACGGGTAGAATTTGCATAGAATAACGACAACGAGGCACAAGATAAATGACAAATTCTTGATTGGTTGTGTTGGCTTCTTCCAGAACATTCTGTAAATTTTCACCGTGAGCAATCACCCCTTTTTCATTATAGGCAATGTATTGATTTTTATATAAATCAAGCACGGTGTCACGATTTTTGTTTAACAAACGTAACATTTATTGGGCTTGTTCTTGAGAGATTGAGTCTGTCATAGTATTTTTAAGTAGGGTCAGTTTTGATTAAAGTAAAAGCATCGCTAATCAGTTTGTTTTTGTCAATTATAGCTTCTATTTGCTCCGATTGATAACGACCTGATTCAACTTCTAAAGAAGCGGCATCCAAAGCATTAAGATAAGCATCGTTTAAAGTGTCTGTTAATTCTTCATCACTTAAATAATATCCTGCCGCTTTTCGGCGTTTGTTTTGGCGTTGAATTTCTCTAACACTATTGCGAATGGAGACATCCCAAGAACGGGTGGTTCGGTTTTCTGCCTGTTGTTTAATTAAATGAAGTAATAAGATAATCGCATAACTACGAATAGTGCTAATAATCCCGTTTTTGCTCATATCTTCAAGTTCTTCTACAATCGCCAGTGAACCTTTAATATCACCTTTTAAGAGCAAAGCTTTTAATTCTAAAAGTTCTTCCATAATCGAATTTCTTCCCCAAATACCCCTTAATTATATCTTGCCACAAGTCTCTCTATCCCAAAGCTCATTTAAGTCGATCTTGAGCAAAAAGTTAATCTTTTTTTTATCTATTTTAAGCTTTTCTGTGCTATGGTGTGGCCGTTCTTGTGAAAATGGAGTTTTTAATATTGAATATATTGTAGGGGCGAATTGCATTCGCCCTCTTTTAATAACTTCGGCTGCTCACCTATATGTGAGAGAAAGTCACCAATAGGAGATGTACCCGTCCGTCTATCTATTCAACCGACAAAAAACGGTGAAGCGAAAGCTGATCAAGTTAAACAATTTTTAAAAATACAGGAGGAAGAAATAGCCCCCAAACAGCACTCAATCAATTAATTTTAGCTTGGGAAGGCGTTAAAGAAAGTTATCGTCAATATGGTGAAGAAATTCCTCATTTAGCTATGACAAAAAATTAGGCAACCTGTTGTGTATTGAAACTGGGCTTTGAAAAATTTAGTACAAATGATCAGACTTTTTTTCCCAACCCCTAACCCCAAATTCTGCTACTCAGAGTCAGGTTTTTTAGCGTCTTTTTCCGGGGTATTAGCGGCGGGATTTGGGGCTATTGTCGCAATTTGGGCGGCCATTCTTGTCATTGCTTGACCTTGGGCGAATTCCTGCTGTAGCTGTTCGCTAGAAGAAACCAAACGACTTAAACCCTGGATTAAACGGATAATTTCCTGTCGCAGTTGCGGATTACCGGTAATTTCATCCACATCCGAGGTGATTTTCTGAAGATTGGCAAAAGCAGCGCGAGAGGAGTCGAGGAGTTGCTGTAGGGTGACAACAGTGGCAGGATCGGAGAGATAAGCAGTAAAGTTACCCAAATTTTCGCTTAATTTAACAGCGTTTGCCGAAATAGTGTTTAAATTCTCAATAATTTGGCTTTTCTGCACTTGCGTCAGAATCGGATCCAAAGCAGCGAGAGTAGTTTGTAGGCGATCGCTGGTAGTTTTGATACTATCGAGAGTAGCAATTAAACGATTTTGATTAGCTGCCAAAAAAACCCGCAGTTCTTCGGTAGTTTGTCCCACCAAAAGCAGCGTTTTTCGGGCCTCCACTAGGGTAGCGTCTAAATTTTTCAGGCCGCCACTTCCCTGTAAACTTCTCAGTAAAGTAGTCGCTTCCTGACTCAATCCCCCGACACCGGAAAGATCACTAGAAAGGCGACCGAGGGAACCGGATACTTGGGGTAAAGATTCCAGGGATCTCATCCCCGAATTAAGTTTACCTAGAGTACCGCTGCGACGTACCTCGCTTAAAGCGGTGGTTGCCTCACCACTAAAGCGATCGAGTCCCCCCAAGGCATTGGCAGCGCGTTGGGTAAAGGAACGAAATCCGGCCACCATATCGGGATCACTAACTAGATTAGAAATTCTCAGTAAAGATCTGATCAAGGTATTGACATTTAGCGCCGATTGACCTTGTAAACGGGAACCGTTACAGATAATCACTTCCCCATTACAGTTAGGACTCAAAGGGGGTTCTTTAACACCACCGACGGGTAAAGCTTGCAGGGGAGTAATATCGATCGTGGTTTCACCGACTAAACCGGATTGAATGGCTTCGATGAGGGAATTACTGGGAATTAGGCGATCTGCTGGCGAAATCTCCACTTCTACGGCGACTCCCTCCGGTTCTGGGGTAATTGCCGTCACTTGTCCGATTCTCACTCCCCGATAACCGACGCGGGTTCCCACCATCAGGCCACCCACATTGGGAAAAAGAAAGGTGGCTCGATAACTGCGTCCCCCAAAGCTAAAATTACTTAACCAGGCGATTAACCAGATTAATATTCCCCCCGATGCCAGTAACATTAAACCGATACCACTTTGCCGCAGAGTTGGGGAAATCCCCTGTTGTGAACCGCCAGCTTCCATAAATAATTACTCCTCATCTCTATACAGTATCTTACAGGAGAAATCGGGGGATTTCAGTTATCAGTGATCAGTTATCAGTGATCAGTTATCAGTGATCAGATGCGAGTTATCAGTGATCAGATGCGAGTTATCAGTTCACTGATTACTGTTTACTGTTTACTGATCACTGAATTGGTCCGTCGATACTGCCAGTAAAAAATTGCTTGAGTACGGGGATTTCGGAGTGATAAGCCTCTTGAGTCGGTCCAACCCATTGAAATTGACCTTTATAGAGAAAAACGATGCGATCGGTGGTATTTTCGATGGTGCTGTGGACGTGGGTGACAATAAGATGGGCCCCACAGGCTTTTTTTACCTTGAGAAGTTCCATAATTACCGTCTGGATGCGGGTAGAAGCGACGGGATCGAGTCCAGCAGTGGGTTCATCGTAAAGGAGAATGTTCGCTCGATCGGCTGCGATCGAGGGATCGCTGATAATTGCTCTGGCTAAACTGACGCGTTTTCGCATCCCTCCGGATATTTCAGAGGGATAGAGGTCGTAGGAACCAGACATTCCCACTAAATCTAGTTTTTCTTCCACTAAATCGCGGATTTCGGCTCGTTTTAGCTTTGAGTTGCGATAGAGAGCAAAACCGACATTTTCCCCGACGGTGAGGGAGTCAAAAAGGGCCGATTGTTGGAAAACTAGACCAACACCGAGGGGATCTTCCCCCTGTTCTACGGTTCTCTGTCGTTTTGTGCCGTATATGTACACTTCTCCTCGATCGGGGGCCAGTAATCCGGCGACTAAGCGTAAAATGGTCGATTTTCCCGTCCCCGATGGACCGATCACGCCGATCGCTTCTCCTTCGTACACCTTGAGATCGACGTTATTTAAGATTACTTTCTTGCCGAAAGCTTTAGTCACTCCCCTTAATTCGACGATCGGTTCGCGCATCACCATCTAGAATATCTTTACAAAAATGTCCTTTTATTGTAGTGCAACGACCCGATCTTTCTTTTTTTTCTTTTCTGGTTTTATGGTTCGCGATTCTATCTGCATTTCGGGAATCTCTCGCAATTCTTCCGCATCTAAACGATATTGTTCGCAGACAAGACTGAGACGAATACCAGAACAGCTAACGGGATTAACTGAATGGGTGAGATCTCCTTGAAAGAGAATCAGGGTGTTAGCACAAGGACGAATCTGGGCCACGGAACGATTACGGTTTGCTAGTACCAATTCCCCCCCTTGAATATCCCTAGGAACCTGCACATAAAGGACGCTAACTAGGAGCGGGGGATCGATCGTTTTACAATAGGAGCGCAGGGAGCGATCGATATGGGGATCGACGCGTGAACCAGTTTGTAGGAGTAAGGGATTAAGATAAAAAGCGTTGCAGTCAGCTTGTAAACTGCGATCAAGATAGGGTTTAAAATAGGGAAAAATTCGTTCGACTTCGCTGATTTGTGTGCGTCGAAAAGCGATGGAAAAGCCTTTAGTTTTAACGAAATCTCGATTTAAATTGTTAACTGTGAAGTGGGGACAAGCGAGAATCTGTCCTTGTAGTTCGCTCAGATAACTGGGAGTGAAAGCGTCGGGATATTGGGAATAGTAAGGCACGGATAGAATCAGAACGGTACGGCAATCTTTAGGATAGCTTGTTTTTAGGGGAGATGGGGATAATTTTCCCAGAAGTGTTCTGTCTGTGTGTATTTTAAGATAAGAGTTATTAAGAATGATGTTCTGATCGAAAGCTTGACTAACTCTCCTTAATTCTCCGAGCGATTTATTGTCGAGCCGATTTTCTACCGTAGCGGTTATTATTGTTAACTTTTTAGATTGACTAATCAAATACCTCAAATTCCTGGCCGATCTTGCCAAAATATTCCCCCAAACGTTGTTGAATGATATTAATATACTGAGCTTCAATTTCAATACCAATAGTCTGATAACCTAATTCTAGAGCAGCAATTAAAGTTGTACCCGTTCCAGCAAAAGGATCGAGAACTATATGACTGTTATCCTGTGGTAGAAATAACTCGATCAGTTTTCTAATCAATGATAAAGGTTTAATCGTACAATGCTCATCAAAATTTTCATCCCGTCCTTTAGAAAAGCCCTCTAAAATATTGGATTGAAAAGAGCCGTCATTTAGTATAGCTTTGAAGGGACCCAATCCAGTCATTTGTATAGTTTCAATATAGTTGTTTTTAAGAGGCTTCTGCACAATAACTATAGCTTCCCATTCATTTCTAAGGCAAGTATGCCAACCTTGCCATTGTTTGGCATTAGTATCACCAATTTTGTCAAGTTTTTTCTCAATATTTAATCCTTTAGGAATGCCTGAATGTCGTCTATAAACCAGCACATCTCTAGCATAAAAACCGGCATTTTCAAGAGCAATCTGAATATGAGCCAGTGTTCTTGTGCTACTAAAAACAGCGACAACAGCCCCCCTTTTACAAACACGCATTAGTTCCTTTGACCAATCTGTTGCCCATTCAATATAATTGACCACATTTTCGCGATTGCGTTGATACCAACGCTCATTGCGAACCCCACCAGCTAACCCACTTCCATAGGGAATATTTTTTACCAGTGTGGAACTGTTTTGAATGCGTTCTCTGCGTCTTTGGATTTCATCATGATCCCAATTTCTGCCAATGAACTCATAATTATAGGGTGGATCTGTGATCACACAAGATATACTAGATTCTTCTAGTAAAGTGAGAAGTTCTCTACAATCACCGTGCAGAAGTTGCCATCTTTTTGAGATATTCATCGGGCAATATAAAACTCCTGTGTTTCAGAAAATTTATCAAAAGCTTTCAGCAAATCGAACCCACTGCGATCAAGTATATAATCAAAACTTTGTTGGCTCTGCAAAACAGTCCAGCCACCCAGATGACAAGCTTTAATCGCTGCTGGTAAGTTATCCTCTCGCACAATCAGTAAAATAGGTCTAAGTCCTCTTTCCTGTAATAGTTTTCCATACTGTTTAAACTTTTTAAGTGTGCCAGAATCTCCCGAACCAATTCTATATTTAGTATCAATGGCATCTCTACCTAAAATGCAGTCACAAGGTTGATCATCTGCAATCTTTAAAGCTGGTTGATAATCTAAACAATTAGCCTTAAAAACTTCTGTCACCAGACGTTGCCAACACATTCCTAGTTCCCTGCCCCAATACTGACGATTTTCCCTTTTTAAACTAGGAGTAATTCCAAATACCCTCATAAGCGGATCATAATCATCATTTTCTTCTCCATAGATTTTGTCACTAAAAGAACTTTGGTATTGTCTCAAAATTCCCTTGAGTAGGTTTTCTATTTGATCGGGTGGCATCAATAATCCTTTTTGATATAGATAGCTAACTACTGATTATCTCCCCAAATTATCGGTAATCTGTTCAAAGATAATATCACCCCTGGCCAAGGAAAATGAGCGGTTATTTACACAGGTCTTCCATCTTGCCCCTAATATTTTAACAGCTGATCGGCCCTAATCTCTAAATCATTGACTACCCACGGTTTACAATAGTTAAGAACCAACGGCAAGCAAGAATTAACGATGCGGATTTCGATCAACTGGTTACGAGAATTAGTCAAAGTCGCCCAATCTCCCCAAGAATTAGCCGAATTATTGACAATTGCGGGAATAGAAGTGGAAGAGATCGAGGATCGCCGAGAATGGGCAAAGGGTGTGGTTATTGGTAAAATTATCGATCGCCAACCCCATCCTAACGCAGATAAATTAAGTGTCTGTCAGGTGGATATCGGTCAGGAAAATCCTAGTACAATTGTCTGTGGTGCGCCCAATGCTAGGGCTGATATTCTAGTTCCCGTGGCTACTTTGGGAACCTATTTACCGAAAATCAATTTAACGATTAAACCGGCTAAATTGCGGGGGGTAAAATCGGAAGGGATGATCTGTTCCCTCGCGGAATTAGGATTAACTAAGGATTCTGAAGGAATCCACATTTTTAGTCAGGAAAATCTCTCTTTAGGTACAGATGTTCGTCCCCTTTTAGGACTCGATGAGGTGATTTTAGATATTTCTCCCACCGCTAACCGTGCCGATGCTTTGAGTATGATCGGAGTCGCGCGGGAAGTGGCGGCTTTGACAGGAGGAGAATTAAGCCTACCAAAAGTGAAATTAGGGGAATTTTCCCCTAAAAAAGATTTAACGCTGGAAATATCAGAAAATAAAGCTTGTCCTGCTTATATTGGTACGGTGATCGAGGGGGTAAAAATTGGCCCATCTCCGCTATGGTTGCAACAGCGTTTACAGGCTGCCGGACTGCGATCGATCAATAATGTGGTCGATATTACTAATTATGTACTTTTGGAGTGGGGACAACCCTTACACGCTTTCGATCGCGATCGTTTACAGAGTTTTGCCGGAGGTAAATCCGTTACTATTGGGGTCCGTTTTGCCGAGGAAGGGGAAAAAATCATTACCCTTGATGGTCAGGAAAGAAGCTTAAAAGAGCTTAATTTGTTAATTACTGCCAATAATAAGCCTGTAGCTTTAGCAGGAGTGATGGGAGGTCAAGATACGGAAGTTAACGAGGAAACCGTTAATCTTGTGCTAGAGTCGGCTTTATTCGATCCGATCGCTATCCGTCGTTCCTCAAAAGCGCAGGGTTTACGCAGCGAGTCTTCCGGACGCTATGAACGCGGTGTTAATCCCGCCGCTTTGGAATATGCTTGTCAAAGGGCGATCGATTTGATTCTAGAGTTAGCTGGGGGAACTGTCAGCAGTCAGGTTAAAGCTGATTATCGCGCTGATCAGTCCAGTGGTTCGATCGAATTGCGTTTAGAACGTTTACAGCAGCTACTGGGTCAAGTTACCCTAGATAATGGTGCGATCGGTGAAATTCTCGCCGAGGATGTGGAACGTATTTTAGGCAATTTGGGCTGTGAATTGCAGTTAACCTCGAAAAATCCCGTTCTGTGGACTGTGACAGTGCCAGACTACCGTTATCGGGATTTAGAACGAGAAATTGACTTAATTGAAGAAGTGGCGCGACTGTACGGATATGATCGCTTTGTCGATACTTTGCCGGCAAAAACCGCAGCCGGAGGATTATCCTTTGAGGAAACTATACAGCGTCGAGTGCGGGAAGCTTTTCGCGCAGTGGGTTTGACGGAATTAGTCCAGTATTCCCTAGTTAAACCGGAATTAGCGGAAGTTGTCCTCGCTAATCCCCTTTTTGTCGAGTATTCTGCTTTGCGGACTAATCTCCTAGACGGTTTAATCGAAGCGTTTGAGTATAATCAGTCTCAGGGTAACGGTTCCTTAAATGGCTTCGAGATCGGGCGAGTTTTCCGCCTAGAATCGGATAATATCAACGAATACGATGCAATTGCTGGTATTTTCGGCGGTGATTTCTTCCCTGCTGGACGTTGGCTGCGATCGGGTAAAGAGGTAGCCATGACTTGGTATGAAGCAAAAGGCATTTTAGAAGCAGTATTCGATCGCCTTTCGCTGACAGTAAGCTACGAAAAAGATGCCGAAGATGCGCGTTTTCATCCCGGACGAACAGCCTCTTTATGGATTGGTAAACAACGCTTAGGAATTTTTGGTCAACTACACCCGCAATTGCGTCAGCAAAAGGGATTAATTGAGGCAGTTTATGCCTTTGAAATCCAGTTCCCGATCCTGTTAGCAACTCTTAGCGATAGTGCCAAAATTACCCCACGTTTACAGGTCTATTCTACCTATCCGGGGGCAGCGCGAGATATCGCCTTCTTTGTTTCCACAGATATACCCGTAGATAGATTGACAAAAACTATCAAAAATGCTGGGGGTAATCTCTTAGAAAAAGTCGAATTATTCGATCGCTATCAGGGGCAGAATGTGCCAGAAAATCATTGTAGTTTGGCCTTTAGTTTAGTCTATCGTGCCAGCGATCGAACTTTAACCGATGAAGAGGTGGAACCCTTAATGACAAAAGTGCGAGAAGCTTTAGTTAAACAGTTCCAAGTTTCTTTAAGAAGTTAAATTCAGCGATCAGTTAACAGTTATCAGACATCGACCTCATGTTATCTCAAAACTAATCTCACACATCGCTATCAATATCGCTGATTGCCTCTCATCGTTACCAATCAGTTTGAGAGTTGCTCAAAGTAGGTTCGCTGTTCATATTTCGTCGCTCCGCCACCTTTGAATTGTTAGATAGTAGTGAGGCGATTACCATATTTTAATACATCAGATATGATATAAACACATCATGGCTGATCAAAGCAAACCTTTAGCTTGGCTGCATGGTGAGATCAAGACCCCACCTTTCAGTTTAGAAGCACGGATCGAAGCAGGTGTCTTCCTCAGGCAACTACAGGAAGGCGAACCTCTTGGTTTGCCACATTCGCGTCCTCTGCCAAGTGTAGGCTATCATTGTCATGAGCTACGCATTAGAGACATCGATAAAAAGCTGTTGGCAACAGGTGTCACTCCTCAAGACATCGGACAAATCATTGCCAGTGTCAAAGGCGTTGCTGAATCAAGACCTGAATGCTAATTTTGTGCATCCTATCCACTAATGTTAGTTATTGTCGTTGATGCCATAAATCCCTGAATTTCCCCAGCATCAATACGCTCAAATAATCTTGCTGCGTTTTCCACAAATAGCTCTCGTTCTTGTAGAAAATCAAGAAGATTTTTTAGGTGGAATAGGAAGATGAAATTTATCAATAAACTAATAAATTATCATCACCTAAACCACTTTCTAGCCTAATTAATAAGGCCATTTCCAGTTAGTAATCTCGTCCTTATCGATACCATTGGTAAAAGCATAATCGAGATTATCGATAATAGCATTTTTCATCCGTTCTTTTACATGACCGGCAGCAGAACCTAATTTCGGCACGCGATCGATGACATCAATTACTAAATGAAAACGATCAACTTGGTTACGAATGGCTAATTCTAGGGGAGTATTAATATTCCCTTCTTCTTTGTAACCGCGCACATGAATACGTTCTTGATTACTGCGACGGTAGGTAAGTTTATGAATCAGCCAAGGATAACCGTGGAAATTAAAGATAATTGGTTTATCAGGGGTAAATAAACTATCAAAATCCCGTTCCGATAAACCATGGGGGTGTTCACTTTCCGACTGTAATTTAAACAGATCAACCACATTGATAAAGCGAACTTTTAAGTAGGGGAATTCCTCCCGCAGAATTGCTGTTGCTGCCAAAGATTCTTTAGTGATAATATCCCCACAGCAAGCCATAATTACATCTGGTTCATCAGGATTTATTCCATCATCATCGTTACTGGCCCAATCCCAAATACCGATACCTTTGGTGCAGTGTTTAATTGCTTCTTCAATGGTCAAGTATTGCAGGTGTTTCTGTTTATCAGCAACGATAATATTAGTGTAATCCTTGCTCTTGAGACAGTGATTAGTCACACTTAATAAACAATTCCCATCGGGGGGAAGATAAACCCGCACCACGTCGGCACTTTTATTAGTTACTAAATCGATAAAACCGGGGTCTTGGTGACTAAAACCATTGTGATCCTGCCGCCAAACTACCGAGGATAATAACAGATTCCAAGAGGAAACAGAAGCACGCCAAGGCACATGATTTTTGCAGATATCGAGCCATTTAGCGTGTTGGTTGAACATGGAATCGATAACATGGGCAAAAGCCTCGTAGGAGTGAAATAAACCGTGACGACCGGATAATAAATAACCCTCCAACCAACCGACTAAAGTATGTTCACTCAGCATCTCCATCACACGACCATCGGGAGATAATTGGCTACCATCTAAATCCTCCGGATAGGTATCAGCTAACCAAGCTTTTTTAGTCACTTCATAGAGAGCCGCTAAACGATTAGAAGCAGTTTCATCGGGACCAAAAACGCGAAAATTAGTCATATTATTTCGCATTACATCCCGCAAAAATACCCCCATCACTCCCGTGTTTTCCGCTTCCACTTGGCCTGGGTGGGTGACATCTACGGCATACTGACGAAAATCGGGCATTTTTAGGTCTTTACGCAGCAATCCGCCGTTAGCGTGCGGATTAGCACTCATGCGACGATGACCAATAGGAGCGAGTTCTTTAAATTCCGGCTTAAATTTACCCGTGGTATAGTCAAATAATTCCTCCGGGTTATAGCTTTTCATCCACTCTTCTAATTTTCTCAAGTGGTCGGGGTTTTCGTGCATCCCACCCATGGGGACTTGGTGAGCGCGCCAGAATCCTTCTACTTTATGACCATCCACATTTTTCGGACCGGTCCAACCCTTGGGAGACCGCAGGATAATCATCGGCCAGGGGTAACGTTTAGCCACTCCCGTGCTGCGAGCTTCCTGTTGATAGGAGCGAATCTGATTGATACAGTGTTCTAGGGTAGCGGCCATTTTTTGATGGCAGTGGAGCAGGTCTTCATCTTCCTTACATTCGACGATGTAGGGAGTGTAACCGTAACCAACAAAGAGACTTTCTAACTCGTGGGTCGAAATACGGGAGAGAATGGTGGGATTAGCGATTTTATAACCGTTTAAGTTTAAAATTGGCAGTACCGCACCATCGCGAATCGGGTTAAGGAATTTATTCGAGTGCCATGCGGTAGCAAGGGGACCTGTTTCTGCTTCCCCATCACCCACCACCACGGCCGTAATTAGGTCGGGATTGTCGAAAACAGAACCGTAGGCATGGGAAACACTATAACCCAGTTCGCCGCCCTCATGGATAGAACCGGGGGTTTCGGGGGTGACGTGACTGCCGATGTGACCGGGAAAAGAAAATTGTTTAAAGAATTTTTGTAATCCTTCCTCGTCTTGACTTTTATCGGGGTAAATTTCCGAATAGGTTCCTTCTAGATAAACCGGACCGAGTACCCCCGGCGCCCCATGGCCGGGACCTGCCATAAAAATCACATCGAGGTCGTATTTTTTGATTAAACGGTTGAGGTGAATGTAGGTAAAACTTAAGGCCGGACTTGCTCCCCAGTGACCGAGCAAACGATACTTAACGTGTTCGGGTTTAAGATGTTCCTTGAGCAGGGGATTATCGCGTAGATAAATCATACCTACAGCTAAATAGTTACAAGCGCGCCAATAGGCATGGGTTTTGTAGAGTTCGTCTTGAGAAAGGGGATTTTGTTCTGTTAAGGGTCTTTCTGGTGCGGATACCATGAATATTTCTCCGATATCTATGAACGATGAGATTAAGAGAGTTGATAGACAATTTCTCCATCGAGAGGGTTAACCCTCGCTCAGTTTTCAAACTGTAATCAAGAGTCTAACCTTTGGGGGCGCAAAAAACTATTAAAATAAACTATATTTTACTGATCTGGCTTGGCTAATTTATGTCAGTCGGGCGGGGTTTTTAAATGGCTTTTAAAGGAAAATTAATTTCTTCTTAACTTATAGAGCAATAAATTCTCTGAGAACTTTTTTGTCGGGAAGAGCCTAATTAGGCCTTCTCGATGCCGGTGGTGAGGACTACTAGGATAGCAAATTTATTATTTTTTATCTTTAGATCTCCTGCAAAAGTAAGTTTTAGAGCCGCTATCAGGTCAAAATATCTAAAAAATCGGATAAATTTGACATAATCTGAGATTTTATGGATATTACAGTTATCTTTTGTCTCGGAGTCTCCTCACCTAACGAAAGATTTTTTATTTTTGCAGGAGAGCTTTTGAAGCACTGAAACTTAAAATCTTTCTATACTTCATCTAGCGATCAACAAAAGCTGATTAGCATATATAGTGATTCTCTAGAGGCCAATCAATTCTCAAATTATTTTTTCTTGATCGTGCCTAAGCTTATCGCAGCTGCAAAGGAGTTTTTTTCATGACAAAAGTAAGAGTCGCTATCAACGGATTCGGTCGTATCGGTCGCCTCGTTTTTAGGGCGGGTATCCAAAATCCTGATTTCGAGTTTGTTGGTATAAATGATCTCGTCCCCCCCGATAATATTGCCTATCTGCTCAAATACGACTCCACCCACGGACGTTTTCAGGGTACCGTAGAAGCGAAAGAAGATGGCATCGTCGTGGATGGTAAGTTTATCCCCTGTTACTCGATTAAAGACCCCGCTCAACTGCCTTGGGGTGCAACCGGGGCCGATTATGTGGTTGAGTCCACCGGTTTATTTACCACCGCCGAAGGAGCAGGAAAACACCTAGAAGCTGGGGCCAAACGGGTGGTTATCTCCGCACCCACCAAAGATCCCGACAAAATCCGTACTATTGTACTAGGTGTTAACGATAATGAGTACGATCCCGCTAAGGATCTGATCGTCTCTAACGCTAGTTGTACCACCAATTGTTTAGCCCCGATCACCAAAGTTATTAACGATAACTTCGGACTAGCGGAAGGATTAATGACCACAGTACACTCGATGACCGCCACTCAACCCACCGTGGATGGTCCATCGAAAAAAGATTGGCGCGGTGGTCGCGGCGCCGGTCAAAATATTATCCCCTCCTCCACGGGAGCAGCCAAAGCAGTAACCCTAGTTATTCCTTCCCTCAAAGGCAAATTAACCGGCATGGCCTTCCGTGTGCCAACTCCCAACGTTTCGGCGGTGGATTTAACCTTTAAAACCGCAAAAGCCACCAGTTACGAGGAAATCTGCGCCGCTATGAAAGCCGCCAGCGAAGGACCGATGAAAGGTATCCTCGGTTATACCGATGAGGAAGTGGTATCGAGTGACTTTATCACCGACCCCCACTCCAGTATTTTTGATGCTAAAGCTGGCATTCAACTTAATGCCAATTTCTTTAAGGTCGTCTCTTGGTACGATAACGAGTGGGGTTACTCCTGCCGGATGTTAGACCTCATGAAAATGATGGCAGCTAAGGAAGCAACCCTAGTAACAGCCTAAATCAGTTATCAGTTATCAGTTAAGTAGTTGGACAAAAGTAAAGTTAACTGTGGGGTAAGGAGTCAGGAGTCAGGAGTCAGTAGCCGGTCGTCAGTAAGAATTGCGGCAATTTACATTTCTTAAGATAGACAACAGAATTTATGTCCGACTACTTATCAGTAACCAGTAACCAGTTAACAGTTAACAGTAAACAGTGAAAAGACAGCACTGTTAATGCCATTAGACATCTCCAAGAGTGAAACAAAATAGTTCTATGGCTGAAATGTATGTCTTTGTCTATTTAATATTGCTCACTTAATAAGTAGGTGGGTGTTAAAAATTGTCAGATACCCCCTTATCAAGGGTGGCAGGGGTATCCCCCCACTTAATACTCAAATCTGATCACTGATAACTGATCACTGATCACTGATAACTGATAAGATGAATCCAAAATTTAAAGATATTACCGCTTGGGAACAGGCACAATTATTAATGCAACCGGCATTTATTCGGGTGCTGGATAATCTGCGTAAACAGTTAGAAAATTCCCTCTGGAAAGGAACTTATACAGAAATTCAAGATCCCTATCCCAGTTATCTGCTCTGTTTGACTTATCTCGATCGCTCCGTTACTGTAAATATTTGGGAACTTTGTTTTCAAGTCTGTTTTCTCGATTATCCCACCGATGAAGGAGAGAGCGTCACCATCGATACCAGTCTCCTCGACTCCACCGGTGAACTAGATTGGCAGAGTTTGGAAACGAAAACCGAGCGCATTATTAAGCAATTATTCGCTAATTTACCCCCATGAAAGCAGATTTAGACACGATCAAGGCAGAGTATGCCGCTAATTTTCTGAAAGATTACGGCAATGATCCCCAAAGTTTAGCATCGCCAACAATTTTAATCGATCGCTCCCATTGGGGTTTATTAGAATTAAAAGGCCAGGATCGGCTGCGTTTTCTCCACAATCAAACCAGTAACGCTATCGATCGCCTGAAACCGGGTCAGGGTTGTGAGACAATTTTCCTTAACTCTACTGGTCGTACCCTCGATTTTGTCACAGTTTACGCTGGCGATGACTCCCTCCTCATCCTCGTTTCTCCCCAACGTCGTCAATTTTTACTGGAATTGATCGATCGCTATATTTTCCCCTTCGATAAGGTGGAAATTAGCGACTTAACCGATAATTTTAGCATTTTCACCATAATAGGTGCTGAAAGCGGGCAATACCTGCAAAAAATCGCCATTCCAGAGCAGATTTTAACGGGGGTGCAGCATAGTCATTATCTCCTTTCTGACCCCCCCCTGAGAGTGGCCGTCGGCACCGGCTTAGATCTACCCGGATATACTTTAATCGTTGCCGCCGCGGAAGCGGGTTCTCTCTGGGAAAATTTAATTAAAAATGGCGTTACTCCCGCCGATGAACAGGTGTGGGAATACCTGAGAATCCATCAGGGCCGACCAGCAGTCGATCGAGAATTAACCGAAGATTATAACCCTTTAGAGGCCGGTTTATGGCGAGCGATTGTCTTTGATAAGGGTTGTTATATTGGTCAAGAAACTATCGCCCGTCTTAACACCTATAAAGGCGTAAAACAAAGACTTTGGGGCATAAAACTCAGCCAACCCGTCCCCAGCAATACCCCGATTATTTTAGAAGGGCAAAAAGTCGGTTTACTCACCAGTGTGCTGGAGGATTTTGGCTTGGGTTATGTGAAAACAAAAGCCGGAGGAGAGGGTTTAAAAGTACAAATCGGCGAGGCAACGGGAGAATTAATCTCTTTACCCTTCCTCTCTCACGAATACCCCTGTTAGTGAACAGTAATACTAAATCTGGTTATTAAAAACTGATTATTTATTCTCCGTTTTGCCTTTTGTCTCTTGCTTTTTGCCTGTCTGATCAGTAGGTAGGCGTTAAAAATTATCAGATGCCCACCTTATTATAAAGGGGGATCGGCACCCCCCTTATCAAGGGGGGCAGGGGGGATCAAACGACCCGTTGACTAAAAACAAAAATCAGGTCTTGACTTGCGTTAGAATCAATACTTAAGTAGGTAGGCGTTAAAAATTATCAGATGCCCACCTTATTATAAAGGGGGATCGGCACCCCCCTTATCAAGGGGGGCAGGGGGGATCAAACGACCCGTTGAGTAAAAACAAAAATCAGGTCTTGACTTGCGTTAGAATCAATACTTAAGGAAAAAGCTAAAAGCTAGAAAACCAAACAGGGCATCTAACCTTTAGCTATTCTTGTTCAACGTCACAGTTATCAATGTGTACGAGACATTGGTAACTGTTATTTTTGCTTCTTGAAGCGGGAAACCATTCCTAAACCACCCACTGCCAGAAGTCCGAGGATAGTACCCGGTTCGGGGGTTTGTTTGTAAGCATTGTTCAAGCTGAATAGACCTTCACCGGGGTTAGCAGCAAGGGTATCTGTGACGGTCAACTTTTTGATGGGGGCGATAGGGTAAAAACCTATAGCAGGGTCAGAACTGCCGTTAACTGAAACTAAGACATTAGGTATCTCAGCAAATGTTTTGGTTACAGTCCCGTAAGTGGCTGTTACGTCTGAATCCAGTGCAACCGCGGTAATATACTGGTTGGGGTCAGTGACCTCGATTGTATATGTGAAAGACCCGGAATTCATATTAGCCCCAGGGGAACCCAGAGTCGTGGCATCGTACACGAAATCATACTCATCACCGGTCAACAGCAGGGCAACTTCATCCAGCGGATCGGCCCCAAAGCCATTTTCTGAGACGAACGTAACTTTTTTGTCCCCAGCAGTAAGAACATTAGAATATGTTCCAGTGATAGGATCTAACGTCGTCCATTGCCCCCAAGTTAATATGTTGGCGGCACTCGCACTGGTAGCGGCAAACACGGAGCCGGCGAGAACCCCGATCGCTAGAGAGCCAGAAGCAAAGGTTTTGGTTAATTTGTTGGTTGTCATCATAACTGAATTATCCAGCGTTAATTGTGTGTACTATAGCCATCAAAAGAAGTTAGGCAAGGGTTAAGCTCGCTAATAACTTTTTGTTTGACTTGACAGAACTATAGCGAAACTTTTCAAAAAAAACAAGTGTTTTAGAAAACTTTTTTTCGGCAATATTTATCTATTTTTTTGTCCAATTTATAGCAGTTTTTTCTCAAAATAACTGCCCAAAAATTGACAAATATACCCAAGATTTTTGGTGAAAGTTGGACAAATAAACAGGCTCTACTTAAAAAAAAATCTCTCAAGTTGTTACAAAACTTAATCAAAAGAGGGACAATGTATAAAATTTAACAGTTTTGATCGTTAAAACTGAAATTGCATAAGAATTAAAAGACCTGCGCTTTGATAATGTACCTTTTGGGCGAACGCAGTTCGCCCCTACATTGTGGACAAAATCCGTTACTATCAATCAGGTTTGCTGATCACCCTAAGTAGGGGGAGAGCCTTCGAGGACCCCCGCAGGATAGCCTTGATCAGGGGGGTGTCTGATAATTTTTAACGCCTACCTACTCATCTCTATCTAAAGATATATGACTAATTTGCCTCAATCATCTAGACTCACGATTGTAGGGTGACCCTACTATAAAAGTGGACAACCAACTGTCTAAAATTGGACAACCTTACCTCGATAAATTTCTTTAATTAAAACCGAGTTCTATATTATGAATAACCTCATCACTATTCGAGAAGCCTCGGATTTGCTTGGAGTTAGCATTAAAACCCTCCGGCGCTGGGAACAACAGGGGAAAATTGCCTCAATTCGTACCGTTGGCGGTCATCGCCGATTTCGACGGGTAGATATCTTACAATCTGTACAAGAAACTGGATTTATTGTGGGCTATGCTCGTGTTAATCGACCTGAACAAAAACCACAATTAGACGACCAGATAAAAGCGTTAGAAGACTTTTGTAGTCAGCAGGGTCAACCCTTTGAAATTCTCACCGATATCGGCGACGGAGTCAGCCACAATCACCCTAATTTTATGCGTCTAGTGAAGATGATTTGTCACGGTGAGGTGAAATCTCTAGTTTTAACCCATCCGGAAAGTGTGAGTCGCTTTTGTCATGATTTTATTTTGGGTTTGTGCAGTCTCTTCAAAATCCAAGTCATTCTCCTCAATCAACCCCAGGAATCCATTGCAGCTGAGGATTTAGTCGAGGATATCCAATCCCTCGTTACCATCTGTTACAATCGTCTCTACCCGCTACATAACCCAGATCATCAGCAATTACTGCAATACCTAGGGGCGCTTAAGAATCTCCCCCCGGCTTAAAATTGTCCTTGGACTAGCTTTCCCGTCCCTCTTTGTTGCCTGTCTGATGCCGCCTCTACTATTCCCCGAACAAGGGCCAAAAATAGTAATATTTTAGCTGACGGCTGACGGCTATAATAACTCTACATTAAACTTCTTGCATAATTAATTTTTGAGGGTTCAAAAACGGTCTATTTAAGGATTAAATTGCATAAAATCCTTAAATAGACCGTTTAATTGATTATTATTCATTCTTAATTCTCCTGACTACTAACTCCTGACTCCTGACTCCTGACTCCTGACCCTAACAACAATTTTTGATTTTTACAAGAGGTCTATTGACGGCAAATGAAACTAGAAACCACGGCGATTAAACGGATTCTTGATGCTAACCTTGACCGCGCTAGAGAAGGACTGCGAATTATCGAAGAATGGTGTCGTTTTGGCTTAGATAATCCCGATTTAGCCCAAGAATGTAAAGAAATGCGCCATCAGTTGGCTAGTTGGCACTCGATCGATCTTAAACGACATCGGGACACAGCTGGCGATATCGGCACAAATTTAAGCCATCCCAGGGAAGAAATCCGGGAGACTGTCGAGGGACTGCTGCAGGCAAATCTCGCTCGCGTACAGGAGGCTTTTCGGGTTTTAGAAGAATACGGTAAACTCTATGATCTAGAGCTAGGGATAGCCTGTAAACAGCTGCGCTATCGGGTTTATCAGCTAGAGAGTAAACTATTAATCTCTCCACCTCTGGAAAAACTAAAAGCATCTCCCCTCTATCTAGTCACTTCTCCCGCCGAAAATCTGCTAGAAATCGTTGAATTAGCCCTAAAAGGAGGTTTAAAATTGGTGCAGTACCGCCATAAAACCGCCGTTGATACGATTCGTTTAGAAGAGGCCGCTAAACTGTGTGAGTTATGCCACCGTTACGATGCTTTATTTATTATGAACGATCGCGTTGATATTGCTAAGGCCGTTCATGCCGATGGTGTTCATCTCGGCCAACAGGATCTACCGATTTCCCTAGCGCGGCAATTTCTCGGCCCGACGGCAATTATCGGCCGGTCCACCACTAATCCCCAAGAGATGGCCAAAGCAATCCAAGAAAAGGCCGATTATGTGGGAGTCGGTCCGGTTTATGCCACCCCCACCAAAGCGGGAAAAACCCCCGCAGGATTGGAATACGTCCGTTATGCGCGGGAAAATTGCCCTTTACCCTGGTTTGCGATCGGTGGTATTGATAGTAATAACATTAAAGAGGTTTTAGAGGCAGGAGCGCAACGGGTGGCTGTAGTCCGGGCCATCATGGAAGCGCAGCACCCCGATGTGGTGACACAACAATTATTAACCCAATTAAAGTAGGGTGTAGGAATTATGAATTATGAATTATGAAGTGGGGTGTGGGGGGGGGAATTATGAATTATGAATTATGAAGTGGGGTGTAGGGTGTGGGGAGAAAAAAGCTGTCTCCTATCTCCTGAATACTGTCTCCCGTCTCCTGACTCCTGAATACTGCCTCCTGTCTCCTGTCTCCTCCGATTAACTTGATTCGTTCATATCCAAATCCATGTCAGAAATAACCTTGCAAATCAACGGCAAAAATCAAACCTGTTTACCCGCAACTAAACTACCGCAAATGCTAGAAAATTTGGGCATGAATCCTCGGTTAGTTGCAGTGGAATATAACGGGGAAATCCTCCATCGTCAGTATTGGGAAAACACGGAAATCAAGGAGGGGGATAAATTAGAAATTGTTACTATTGTCGGAGGGGGTTGACACTCCCATCGCTAAAAGCGAGGGATTCTTGGTTCACTGAGTTTCCTTAATCTGGCAGGACGTATCCAACCAAACCAGAGGGAATCTCTCCCCAAGCGTATTAGTTTCGGTGTGTCCCACCGTACTTAGTCCCTTTTTGAGAATATTGATAGCGGCGTTAATATCTCTATCTTCTACATAGCCACAATGGGGACAAACATGGGTTCTCGTAGATAGAGATTTAGGGACTTTTTGACCACAATTAGAACAATTTTGACTCGTGTTATGGGGGGCTACTGCTACTGTAGCCTTACCATATTTAAAACCAAAATATTCTAACCATTGCCGAAAAGTTGACCAAGCCACATCATTAATAGATTTAGCAAGTTTAGAGTTTTTTACCATGCCTTGAATATTTAAGTTTTCGTAGGCGATGAAATCGTTAGATTTAATGACGCGCAATGCCTCTTTTTCGACAAAGCCTTTACGTTGCCTACTTACTCTTAAATGCTTTCTAGCATATCTCTTTCTAGCTTTTTGGTAGTTGTTTGATTGGGGTTGACCTTTTCTAAACTTTTTAGATTTCTTCCGATTCAGTCGGTTTAATCTTTTTTCTGCCTTGCGATAGTATTGCGGTATTTCTACTATTTCCCCATCACTGTTAGCGTAGAAAACTTTTAAACCTACATCCAATCCCACACATCTTTTTGTTGGTTCTAGGGGTTTAGCATATTCCCGAATATCAACGCTAAGACAGAATTGGACATAATAACCATCTGCTCGTTTAACAATCCTAACTCGTTTAATTTGGTCTAGAGGGTAAAAGTTTAAGTCTCTAGTTCCTTTCAGTTTAACCGTGCCAATGTTTTTCTTGTCTGTGAAAGTTATTTTCTTTCTATCCTCCGATAATTTCCATCCGGAGTTTTTATATTCCACAGAACGATTATTTTTCTGGAATTTAGGATAACCCTTTTTACCTTTAACCTTTTTCTTACAATTGTCATAGAAACGAGCAATAGCTGACCAAGCTCGTTCGGCCGATGCTTGTCTGGCCGTAGAATTTAGAGTATCGACAAACTTGAACTGTTTGGCGAGAACTGCACAATATTTATTGAGAGAATATTTATCGATTTTGTCTTCTCTCTTGGCATCCATCCAAAGCCTTAAAGCCTTATTACGGATGAATTGTACTGTACGAATAGCTTCATCAATGGCAGAACACTGACTTGGTTTGACCACGGCTTTCATTTCTAAGACAATCATTGTTTATCGACCTCAAACAACTTATTTTATTCTAACCTGTAGAGCATCGGATTGTCAAGATTTCAGTGAACATTGAGCCTTTACATTGAGCCTGTCGAAATGTGTCGAAATGTCGTGCTTCTTGTCACTGAGCTTTTACATTGAGCCTGTCGAAATGTGTCGAAGTGCTGTTTTATACTGGTCGGGGTTTCATCCCGTCGCTAAAAGCGAGGGTCTTCACCCCGACATTCAAGATAAAATAATCAACAATCGACAGTTGAGGGAAAAAACTTGTTAGTTATCGGTTTAATCAGTGGCACATCGGTGGACGGCATCGATACCGCTTTAGTAGAGATTAGCGGTACAGTGGAATCTCCACAGGTGCAGTTATTAGCAGGGGAAACCTATCCCTATTCCCCCCGATTACGCGAGACAATTTTACAAGTCTGTGGGGGAGAAAAGCTATCTATTGAAGCTTTAGCCAGCTTAGATGATGATATCGCCGCAGAATTCGCCCAAGCTGCCTTAAATATCCAAAAAGAAGCCCCAAAAGCCCAATTAATCGGCAGTCACGGTCAAACCGTTTTTCATCGACCCCCCGCAAACGATCGCCTCGGTTACACGGTACAATTAGGACGGGGAGCAGCGATCGCAAAAATCACCAGTATTCCCACCATTAGTAATTTTCGCGCTGCCGATATCGCCCAAACTGGTCACGGTGCGCCCCTAGTGCCGAAAATTGACGCTTATCTGCTTTCTCACCCCACTAAAGCCCGCTGCGTCCAAAATATCGGCGGTATTGGCAATTTAACCTATCTACCCCCCCGAAAAACGGAAAATTGGCAGCAAAAAATTTTCGGTTGGGATACCGGCCCCGGCAATGTCCTCATCGATTTGGCCGTACAATTTTTGAGCCAAGGCCAACAAACCTACGACCATAACGGTCAATGGTCGGCCCAAGGTCAACCCTGCTCCGAATTAGTTCATAAATGGCTACAGGAGCCTTATTTTCAACAATATCCCCCTAAATCCACTGGCAGAGAGTTATTTAGCCCCGCTTATCTAGCCCAATTGCACCGGGATGCCCAAGCTTATTCCCTCAGTGATGCCGACTGGTTGGCCAGTTTAACCGATTTAACCGCTATTTCGATCGCCCACAGCTATCAAACTTTTTTGCCAGAAATGCCTGCGGAGGTGCTGCTCTGTGGTGGTGGCGCTCGTAATGCCTACCTGCGCCAACGACTCCTAGCACATTTGGGGACAAATGTCAAGCTTTTGACCACTGATGAGGTAGGATTAAATAGCGATTTTAAAGAAGCGATCGCTTTTGCCCTTTTGGCCTATTGGCGCTGGCACGATTTCCCCGGTAATTTACCGAAAGTCACGGGAGCAAAAGAGGAGGTTTTATTAGGAGAAATTTATCTATGAGCAGCATATATGAAATGTTGTCAACAATTCAACGCCAAAGGGTCAGCGATGGGCAAATAGTGCCAATTTTAAGCGATTGTACTGGGTATAAACGTCTTTTAATTCTTGTTTGGCCGCAGTTGGGGGATTTTGACAGTCTCGAATACGCTTGGTGGTTAGAAAAAGAGGCGGCCCTTTGGCAAAATGCCGGGATCACCATTCGTGCTATCGGTATCGGCGATCGCAATTCAGGTTTAAAATTCTCTGAATATACGAAATTTCGGCAAGATTGGCTGTTTGTTGACCCTAAAGCCGAATTACACGATTTATTAGGACTGTATCGGGGTTTATCGTTAAAATTACCTGGGTTTTCTCTCGGACAAAATGCCTGGTTAAATCTAATTTTGATGTGTGCGGGTGTGGGTAGTCCGGGGACTCTGGCCGAAGTGCTGCGGGGTTATCGTGGCGATCGCAAAGCCCCCCAATTAATTGCCGAGGAGGAAACAATACAAGCGCGGCCTTTACCAGCTTTCCGGGGTTCCCTATTCAATCTTGCCGGGGGTCAAGGTTTTCAGCGACCTTTTGAATTAGCCACCCTGAGACTGCGTAATATGACTCAGGTTTTGGGCAATTGGTCAACCTATGTCCCCGATAGTAGTTATCTCACCCAACGGGGAGGGACTTTTTTATTTGATAATCAAGGAAATTTACTCTATGAGCATCGAGATGGAGGTATCTTGGGCTTTGCTGAGAATATGAGTTATCCCCTCGCTTTTTTGCATGATTAAGCTTTTTTCTTCTTCATATAGGGATTTTCGATTAAATGATACCAGTCCAAAATTTTATACTAAATCCGGTTATCAAAGACTGATTATCTCTTGCTCTTTTGCCTGTCCTGATATGTAGCCTATAGTCAAGGGATTTATGGTCACAATGACCCTTTTGTAGGGCTTGTTGTTTCCCCATCGGGAATTATCATCTGACCTTGGCAGACTAGAACTGATGCACCACCCACAGAAACTTCCGTGATTGACCGGTTGTTTTTCTGAAACCTTAATTGTAAACTGCTGGGTCTGCCCATTTCCACTCCTTGGATTATCGTCCATTGATTCATCCCTTCCCTAGAAGATTCTAAAGCTCCTAGGTAGCCCGCTAAAGCGGCCACAGCCGAACCGGTGGCGGGATCTTCCATAACTCCTAAACCGGGGGCAAACATTCGGCCATAGAGACGAGATAGGGGAGATTCTGGGTCAAAACAGCAGACAAAAAGGGAATTAGCGGGGGATTGGCCTAATAATGATGACCAAAGAGTTAGATTTAGTTTTATTTTCCCCAAAATATCTCGATTTTTAACGGGGATGAATAAAAAAGGGAGACCGCAGGAAAAGGCCCGGGGGGGATAACCGGGTAAGAAATCGGCAACGCTTAGGGACAGAATCGCCGCTAAATCATCGAGAGCATAAGTATCCGTCACTAATTCGGGCAATTGTGCCACTTTTAACTCACTATAGACCGGTTTTTCCCCCTCCATGATAATTTTCACCGGTACTAAACCGACTCCTTCCTCTAGATAAATCGTGGTTTCTTGGTAGGGGGGAATAGCACCGATTAGGGCTAAAATATAGGCTGTGCCGACGGTAGGATGACCAGCAAAGGGTAATTCCGTACTGGGGGTAAAAATCCGGACTTTTTTAGTGCCTTGTGGCGTTTCTGGCGGAAAAACGAAGACTGTCTCCGAGAAGTTAAATTCGGCAGCGATTTTTTGCATCTGGGTGCGGGTTAATCCAGACGCTTCCGGAAAAACTGCCAAGGGATTACCGCCAAAAATGCGATCGCTAAAAACATCGGCGGTATAGTAGGAATAGGTAGGCACGCGGGGGATAGAGCAACAGTTATCGGAGAATTTTTTGATCTTACAACTATTTTCACCTCTGACCGCCCCCCGGTTGTCTGTCTAGGGATAGATACTCCTTGTCAGTCCTGTTAGTCTCTGGTGACTAAGAAATAATTAAAATACAGAGTTTTTTATGAAGATAAGGTATGTCTTGAATCGTCTCGGAGTCTCCTATGGGAAAAACCACAAAGACACAAAGGACACAAAGATTGATCGCTCCTATATAAGTTAAACTCATAAGTACCTAAGCAAAATTAATTACACATATCTAACCCGCTCTTGCCTTTTGCCTCTTGCCTTTTGCCTATCTTTACTAGGAAATTAATTTTGCACGACTACTTACTACTCATCCGCTTCTAATCTGGATAATAAACTGACTAACTTATCTCTAACGGAATTGTGAGTGTATTCGTCTTCAGGGTGGGGTTTTTGATGGGGTTTTTGAAAATAGGGACGTTCCCCGTATAATTGTCCCCATTTCACATCGACTCGGTGTACTAATTCATAGAGTAATTCTTGATTGTCTAAAATTTCTTCTAGGATTAACTGTAAAGCTTGAACGGGATTATCTAAATTCTGACTGACTTTGGTTAATTCTTCATCGACAATAAGCTGTAAAATTATCTGCAAAGCTCCGGAAGAATCCCCTAAATTAGCGGCAATAAATTGTTTAATCTCTGTGGTAACTTGCACCAATTTGGGGACAGGAGATTCCCCTTTGAGGAAATCCGCCCCCTCTTGAGCGATAAAATCTGCTAGGGTAAACTCGCGCCTTTCGATGATATCTTGGGAAAAATCCGGTTCTTCAGGGGTCATAAATTAAAAAGATTAGCGATAATAGACTCTAGGACTTATTGTGACATTTCTAGGAATATCTATGGGCATCGATCGCAGAGAGTTTCAACACCGTCGTCAGCAGGTAATGGAAAAAATCGGCAATGGAACCGCAATTTTTCGCAGTGCGCCCATGGTGGTCATGCACAATGACGTAGAATACACCTATCGTCAGGATAGTGACTTTTTTTACCTGACAGGATTTAATGAACCGGAGGCGGTGGCGGTTTTAGCACCCCATCACCCCGAACATCAGTTTATCCTGTTCGTGCAGCCAAAAGACCCAGAAAAAGAAACCTGGACCGGCTATCTCCACGGTGTGGAAGGAGCAAAGGAAACTTTTGCTGCTGATGAGGCCTATTCTATCGAAGAATTGGACGAAAAATTACCCCAATATCTCGAAAAAGCCGACCGAATTTATTATCATCTCGGCCGGGACAAAACTTTTAATACAACTGTTCTTAAGCACTGGCAAAAATTAATCGCCACTTTTCCCCGTCGCGGCACCGGACCGACTGCTTTAGAGGATACTAATTTTATTCTCCATCCTTTGCGCTTGCTGAAAACCGAGGCCGAATTGGACAATATTCGCCAAGCAACTGCTATTTCAGCACAGGCACATAATCGGGCCAGAGAATTTACCAAAGTTGGTCACTATGAGTATCAAATTCAAGCGGAAATTGAGCATACTTTTCGCCTAGAAGGGGGTATGGGTCCGGCTTATCCTTCTATTGTCGCTAGTGGTGCTAATGCCTGTATTCTGCACTATATCAACAATAATCGCCAAGTACAAGAAAATGAGCTTTTATTAATTGATGCTGGTTGTGCCTACAATTACTATAACGGTGATATTACCCGCACTTTTCCCGTTAATGGTAAATTTACCCCCGAACAAAAAACTATCTATGAAATTGTTCTGGAAGCTCAACTAAAGGCGATTGAAGTGGTGAAAACTGGTAATCCTTATAATCTTTTTCATGACACAGCCGTGAGGACAATTGTGGAGGGATTAGTAGATTTAGGGCTATTGGTCGGCGACATTGATGAGATAATTAAAGAGGAAAAATATAAGCCTTTTTATATGCACAGAACCGGCCATTGGTTAGGATTAGATGTCCATGATGCGGGAGGTTATAAAGTTAACGAAGAAACTTGGCAAACTTTGCAGCCTGGTCATGTTTTAACCGTAGAACCCGGTATTTATATCTCCCCCGATATTAAACCTGCTGAGGGACAGCCGGAAGTGCCAGAAAAATGGCGGGGTATCGGTATCCGTATCGAAGATGATGTGTTAGTTACTGCCACAGGAAATGAGGTTTTAACTGCAACGGTTCCCAAAAAAGTTGAGGATATCGAATCTTAAGTAAAAAGCTAGGTGTTAAAAATTGTCAGATTCCCCCTAATTTATTAAGGGGGTATCAAAGGCAATATTTATCTTCAAAGGAGATTCAATTAAGTTTTTTCTAGAGATTATTATGATTGCTACCCAACAAAAATTATATACCTTTGCAGAATATTTAAATTATCAGGACTCCACAGATAATAAATACGAATTATTTAACGGAGAATTAATTTCTATGCCTCCCGCTAGTGGCTTTCATGCTTTGATACTTAGATATATATTTAAGGTGTTAGAAAGGGAAATAGAGAGGCTACAATTAGACTGGCAAGTTATGCCTGCTACGGTGGGAATTCGCACCGATAAAGCTAAATCGAGAATCCCCGACTTAATGATTTTAACTGCCGAACAATGTCAAGAGATTAGAAATATGACCACAGCAGTGATTGAATTTCCTCCCCTCTTAGTTGTAGAAATTGTTAGCCCCGGTAATGCCGATGATGACTACCGTTATAAACGTTCAGAATACGCAGTGAGAGGCATTCCTGAATACTGGATTATCGATCCTATTGCCCTAAAAATATCAGTTTTAACCCTGATTTCAGGATTTTATGAACTGGCAGAATTTAATAACGAAGATAGAATAATATCGGTCACTTTTCCCGATTTAAAATTAACTCCTCAAATGGTCTTTGCACAGTAAAATCTTAGCTGGAGACTTTTATGATTGCTACCCAACAAAAAATATATACCTTTGCAGAATATTTAAATTATCAGGACTCCACAGATAATAAATACGAATTATTTAACGGAGAATTAATTTCTATGCCTCCTGCTAGTGGCTTTCATGCCTTAATTCTTGCCTTTCTTTATGATTATTTAATGGCAGAAATTAAAAGATTAAATCTAACTTGGAAAGTTATGCCTGCTACGGTGGGAATTCGCACCGATAAAGCTAAATCGAGAATCCCCGACTTAATGATTTTAACTGCCGAACAATGTCAAGAGATTAGAAATATGACCACAGCAGTGATTGAATTTCCTCCCCTCTTAGTTGTAGAAATTGTTAGCCCCGGTAATGCCGATGATGACTACCGTTATAAACGTTCAGAATACGCAGTGAGAGGCATTCCTGAATACTGGATTATCGATCCTATTGCCCTAAAAATATCAGTTTTAACCCTGATTTCAGGATTTTATGAACTGGCAGAATTTCACAAAGAAGATAGAATAATATCGGTCACTTTTCCCGATTTAAAATTAACTCCTCAAATGGTCTTTGCCCTGTAGCATTATTAACGATTATGACTATCCCCTTAGAAATCCAACAACGTTGCCAACAACTAAAAACAGAACTACAAAGAGCCAGTTATGCTTATTATGTTCTTGATGATCCTTTTATACCCGATAGCGTTTATGATCAACTTTATCGGGAATTAGAAGACCTAGAAAAGCGTTATCCCCAATTAATCACCTCCGATAGTCCCACCCAAAGAGTCGGGGATAAAATCTCCAGTCAATTTGTTTCTGTCCGTCATAATATTCCCCTGTATAGTCTCGAAAATGCCTTTAATCTCGAAGAATTAAATAAATGGGGCAGCCGTTGGCAAAGATATGTAAATGAAACCCAAGACACGGAATATGTGTGTGAATTAAAAATCGATGGTTCCGCATTAGCTTTAACCTACGAAAACGGCTTTTTAGTCAGAGGTGTTACTAGAGGAGATGGAGTCACTGGCGAAGATATTACCCCCAATGTGCGGACAATTCGCTCTATTCCTTTACGCTTAAATATAGACAATCCTCCGGCAATTGTGGAAGTGCGCGGTGAAGCTTTTTTACCCCTCGACACCTTTGATAAAATCAATCAAGAAAGAGAAGAAAAAGGGGAATCTCTCTTTGCTAATCCCCGCAATGCGGCAGCAGGAACCCTACGACAATTAGATCCGAAAATAGTTGATAAAAGACGCTTACAATTTTTTGCCTATACCCTGCATTTAGACGATAACCATATCACCACTCAATGGCAATCCTTAGATAGATTAGAAACCATGGGATTTCTAGTTAATCCCCACCGTCAACTCTGTCCATCCCTGCAAGAAGTGGCGCAATACTATCAAGATTGGCAAGAAAAACGTCATCAATTAGCCTACATGACCGATGGTGTCGTAGTCAAAATCAACGATTTACAGCGACAAAATCGGTTAGGATTCACTCAAAAATTCCCCCGGTGGGCCATCGCTTTAAAATATCCTGCCGAAGAAGTCCCCACGGTAGTTAAAGATATTATCGTCAATGTGGGACGCACCGGCGCGGTTACACCCATGGCGGTGATGGAACCGGTACAGGTAGCAGGAACCAGCGTACAAAGGGCTACTTTACATAATAGCGATCGAGTGGCCGAATTAGATATCCGCGTCGGTGACACGGTAATTATCCGCAAAGCGGGGGAAATTATCCCGGAAGTGGTGAGAATACTGCCAGAATTGCGGCCTAGCCAGACCTTACCCTTCCAGATGCCCACTCATTGCCCTGAATGTCAATCTCCCCTAGTCCGTCCGGTGGGGGAAGCGGTGACGCGCTGTGTTAATAGTTCCTGTCCAGCGATTTTGCGGGGAAGTATAGTACATTGGGCCAGTCGCGATGCTCTCGATATTCGGGGATTAGGGGAAAAAGTGGTGATTTTGCTGATTGAACAGGGATTAGTTACCGCCATTTCTGACCTCTACAGCCTCGAAAAAACGGAAATTGCCAAATTAGACCGAATGGGCGATAAATCCGCCTTAAATTTAATTACAGCTATGGCTCAGAGCAAAAATCAAAGCTGGTCGAGGGTACTTTATGGGCTAGGGATTCGCTATGTGGGCAGCGTTAACGCCAAAATTCTCGCCGAAAGTTTTCGGACTGTGGAGGAGTTAGCTAACGCCAGCGTGACTGATTTAGCTTCTGTCTATGGTATCGGTGAAGAAATCGCTCAATCGGTCTATGATTGGTTTAAAATCGCCGCTAATCGGGATTTAGTCGCTAAATTACAGGCAGCCGGTTTACAATTTGCCGCAGCAGCAAAAACCACCACCACTAAAGCGACTTTAGCAGGGAAAACCTTTGTGATTACCGGCACTTTACCAACTCTCAAACGGGAGGAAGCGAAAGAATTAATCGAAAAAGCCGGGGGGAAAGTGACGGGTTCTGTGAGCAAAAAAACCGATTATTTACTGCTAGGAGAAGCGGCGGGTTCTAAGCTAGAAAAAGCTCTAGAATTGGGCATTACTCAGCTAACCGAAGCACAATTACTCGAATTAATCGAATTCGGAAAAGTCTAGTAAAATCTGGATTATTTCCTCAACATAAAAGACAAGTTCATCCTTAAAAAAGATCGACCAAACTGGGCGATAAACCTGATTTAATCCAGAAACAAACTCATCAGATAAACAGTCAATTTTTAAGGACGAGAAAAGTAACATTATATTAAGTAAATATCTCTAGTTAAGGACTTTCTGCTATTCTGAGAGATAGGCATATAGTGCTAGTCTTCACGGATATTCAAACTCTCTCTAACTTTTTATAGAAAAACATAAATAACAGGGGGTTATACTAATGATAACTTCAGAGTTGGCTTCTTTAATTATCGGCATTGAAGAAAATGTGCGACCAGAAAGTGAATATTATGGCAAGCTAGTCAAATGGCGAGAAAAATATCAAACGTGGCATTATGGAATTGGCTTATCGGACACGCATTTCTTTAGTTTGGGAAATCTAGAAAAACAAGAACTGCAACTCCTAAAACGTCACGATATTCGTGATTTTGACCTGAGAATTCTTCCTGATGTTAAATCACCCTTTGAAAGCGACGAAGTTATAGAACGACTTAAATATGCCTTAAGATGGTTACATGATTTACCAGAAAACTCATCTCAGAAAACAATTACAGGTAAGGAATTGGCTTTCCAGATATTGACAGGCAATCCAGATTATGAATATTCTGGAGATACAAAACTAATTCCCCCCGACCTAAGTTATGAGGATTATTTAAAGCAAGTTTCACCGAAGCTTCAACATAGCAAACTTGGAGATTTTTTGGGCAATCGAAAAAATTGGCCGTACATATTCTTGTTTTTGTTTGCCTTTTTAATAGTTGTTGCGATTGGTCTAATAAATGATGGTTATGGGTTCGTCACTGATATGCCCTGGCTAAGATGGATGCTTTTCTTATTATTATTCCTACTTATTATAGCCAATGTAGCGATAGTATCGAACTGGATAGCAAATTTTAAATGGTCGGGCTTTCAGAAAAAAAGTTTTTGGGATTGGTTACAATTATTGATAGTACCTCTAATGTTAGCCCTGGGTGCTTTCTATCTGAATTCTGCAGCCGACTTTAGAGATTATCAAATTGCACAAGAGCAGAAACATCAGGAGATTCTGACGGATTATTTTTCCAAAATGCAGGGTTTAATTGTAGAGACAAAAAAAATCAAAGAAACATCTGGGTATAAAGAATCACATCCAAAGGATAAAGAGGCGAATTTATTACAGGAATTTAGATCAACTGCTAAAGCTTTAACTCTCTCTGTTTTAGAACAATTGGATGGTGAACGTAAAGGAAAAGTTATCACTTATTTAGCTGAATCGCAATTAATAAATAAAATAGATCCTCTGATTCAATTAGGTGGAGCAAATTTACAAAAATTGGAGTTAAAAGGTCGTCAGGTGTTTTCTTCGATAAACATCGTAGGAGCTAATATGACAGCAACAGAATTGAGCGATATACTTATTTCTGACTCGGACTTGTCCACAGTTAATCTCACTGATGCTGTACTGCAAGACGTGACTTTTGAAAATTCTGATTTATCAGGAATTAACTTTGATGGAGCATCGCTTACAAATGTTTCTCTCGATAAAAACAATAAATATCAAGATGCTTGTTATAGCAACAAAAATAGCTTATCAGACAGAGAAACTTTATCCAGACTAGGTTTTCAACAAATAAAGCCTGGTTCTAATGATTGTAAGCTCAAAGGTGGTAGTATAGATGAAAAACTGAAACAGGAGAAGTAAGTATTTAAACAACCTTAGATATTTGAGGATATTATTTACCATGAATAATAAGTATTGTTTGTTAATGACATTATTTTGTCTGGTCTTCAATTGTTTGAATATAGCATTTGCTGGGTCTGAATTTTCTTGGGGGGTTGTTTATGGTTCAGACACGAACATTCAAGAGGCACAAACAGAAATTAATCAACTGCCTGGACGATTGCCACAATATCGAAACCTTGAGCGCTCATTATTTAAACGTAGCAACTTTTATGTGAGTGTCATCTTATTCCCAACCCAGCAAGATGCCAATAACGCTCTACCAATAATAGAGAATGAATATAAAAGAGGCTCATTTGTCAGATCTCTTAACGAGTGGTGTCGTCCTGATTGGAGAACAAAGACAGGTGAAGAAAGTGGCATAAGCTATTATGACTGCGGAAAATAAGAAATCCTTGTCAGAAAAACTAGGGCGATCAAGGAATGATCGCCCTACATTTATTTTGATGTTTGCTTTATAAATAAGCTCTAAGATTGGAGCAAATCTACGGAAGTATTATCGATTAACTGAGCAACAGCATCAAGATAATCATTAAGTTCCATTTTGTGAGCTTGAGCAAATAAATTAAGGGTTTCTACCTTTGTTCCTTCTCCCTGTTCAATGCGTCTCACTTGACGCTCGGATACTCCTATAATATCTGACTGTCGCAGTTGATGCTGTTTGCGTAAAGATGCGATCGCTTGACCAAAAATCTGATCATGTTTTAATTTAATCGCTGCAAACTTTTGTTTTGCTGCCGGTTCAATCACACTCAAAAAAGCCGCTATATCAAGATGAATGTCCACCACTGGCCAATGAATATAACTACCATCTTCTGCTATAATGAACTTCTCTCTTTCTTCTGGAGGAATACGCTGTAAAGCTGGCATAGATGCAAAGGGAATTTCTAGCTCATCGAAATCACAGCGACTGATTAATAAACTTTCCCCAATAACTAAAGCTGTGGCGATTAAATGCTCTTGCGCTCCCCAAATCCAAGCATTAATCACCCTTGTCGGTAAAGTAAAATCTCGATAAATTAGGGTATTTCGCAGGGTGCGTAAATTGACCCGTTTAAATAGTTGCGGCAAGTAGATAGAATCAATGTCTGCTCGGATAAAAAGACCTCGTAGATGATGTTTATCATTAGCGGTTCTGACAATATCTGACACTGCTTTTAAACCGGTCAAAGAAGTATAAATAAAGATGTTTTTTAAAGAATCAATATTCTTTAAATCTGGTAAGGAAAGAATCGGCACAGATTGAAACTCTGGCAAGAAATTATAACTTTCTTTATCCTCAATTATAACAGTAATTTCTGGCTTATTTAACATGATTAATTCCCCTGGGTACAGACTTTTGCCTCCCATTCAATTAGGAGCGCAGAACGATTGGTCAAAACGTGGTCGAGTATTTGCTTTTTTTCCTTACTAGATATTTTGGCATTGGCGGGCCATTTCACCTCAAACTTTAGACCATTTTCTTGATTACAAAGCAAGAAAAAAACTCTAATTTCCCATTGGCCCGGTTTACGAACATGAAAATGAGGTGGCAAATGATCGTGAGAATTGAAAAACAGATCTAAGCCATCTAAATTAAAGGATTCCACCTTGCCCAAATGTTCACCTCGCCTACCTCAACTCCGGTCACTTAATGCCATTATACACTTAACCAGACATTTTGTCCTTAAATTCTGAAATATAATGTCTGCTTAACCTAGAACGATCAAAGCGTTAGATTAGAAAGAGTCCTTTTTTGAGAGATATTTAAACCTGATGGTCTGGCCTTTTAAACCGAAAACCCGCAAACAAATCGCTCGAATAGAAATTACAGGTGCAATTGCCTCCGATACCCGCAAAAGAGTCTTAAAAGCCCTAGAAATCGTTAAAGAAAGGCAATATCCCGCCCTACTTCTCCGTATTGACTCCCCCGGGGGAACCGTGGGGGATTCCCAAGAAATTTATGAAGCATTGAAGCGGTTACAAAAAAACACGAAAATAATCGCTAGTTTTGGCAATATTTCCGCCTCTGGCGGCGTTTATATCGGTATGGGGGCTAATTATATTATGGCTAACCCCGGCACGATTACCGGCTCGATCGGTGTTATCCTGAGAGGGAACAATCTGGAAAGATTGTTGGATAAGGTGGGAGTTTCGTTTAAAGTGATTAAATCGGGCCCCTATAAAGATATTCTCTCCTTCGATCGAGAATTAACTGATGAAGAAGAAAGAATTCTCCAGGATATGATCGATACCAGTTATCAGCAATTTCTGCAAACCGTCGCCGGAGCGAGAAATTTAGATGTCAATCAGGTGAAAAGTTTTGCCGATGGGCGCATTTTTACCGGTCAACAGGCTTTAGAATTAGGAGTGGTTGATCGCTTGGGAACCGAGGAAGATGCCCGACTTTGGGCGCTAGAATTGGCAGGATTACCCCCAGATAAAACTAAATGTCAGACTATCGAAGAACCCAAACCCCTCCTCAGTCGTCTGACTGGCAATCGTTCCCAAATACCCCCAGGATTACAAAAAACCCTACAGCGTCTAGAATTTGAATTGGAAGTTAACGGACAACTGTTGTGGTTATACCGACCCTGATGACCAGATTAAAGTCGAGAAAAAGGGCGCGTTAACCCCTAAAATTGACTCATCAGGATTATCGGAGGATAACAATCGTGCAGTGGAAGGTTCGAGCCATTCGGGGAGCAACGACGGTAACGGTTAATACTATTGAAGCTATACGAGAAGCAGTGACAGAACTCCTCGAAGCGATCGAAATTCACAATAGTCTCGATCCCGATGATATTGTTAGTATTATCTTTACGGCAACTCAGGATTTAGACGTGATTTTCCCCGCTGCTATCGCTCGTGAACGTCCCCATTGGCAAAATGTCCCCCTCCTCGATGTGCAACAGATGCACGTCGTTGGTAGTCTGGAAAAGTGTATTCGCATAATTCTCCACGTTAATACTCCCAAACTACAAGGGGAAATGCAGCACGTCTATCTCCGGGGGGCGAAAAATCTTCGCCCCGATTGGCAGATTTCTCCAGTAACTATTAATCGCTAAAATCTTCCTTCACCTTTGGGGATGAGAAAAATTATTCCTCAACCCCAACTTTTTTAACTGACTAAATCCCCATTTCCGACAGCCAACTCAAAATTAATTGATTAACTTTTTCGGGATGTTCATCGTGGGGACAGTGACCGGCTTTGGCAATCGGATAAAATTGGGTATTATTTCCCATTTTAGCTCTTTCTTGGTAAATTACCGAACCGGCGATCGGTGTCCAAGGGTCATCCTCTCCCCAGAGTACCAATAAAGGGCGATCGATTGGCGGTAATAATTCCTGGGGAGAAGGTCCGGGGGGTGCTGTCAACACCGATGCAAACACTCCCCACGCACCCTCATCACAGGAGGGTTGATAGAGAATTTCGACTAATTCCTCGGTAATCGCAGTATGGTCGCGATAAACCTGTTTTAAGGTGTTCCGGATGCGATTTTTCTGCCTTACCTGTTCAAAAATAAACTTTCCTGTCACCGGAGAACTAACTAAACCGGTAAAGGCAGCCATGATTAAACGCAAAGGGAAATTTAATTCTTCGGGACGATGGTTTAATCCTCCCGCACAGTTGATAATTACTCCTGCGGCAGTGATTTCGGGAGATTCTGCCATCAGCATTAAGGTAATCAGTCCCCCGATGGAATTACCGACAAATACGGTCGGTTTTGCGATTTTTTCCCGCCAAAAGTCTTGTATTTGCTGCTGCCAAAGGTTGAGACTATAATCTAAAGCGGGCTTATCCGCACCCCCAAATCCCAAAAGATCTAGGGCATAGACTTGATAGCCATTTTCCGCTAAAACGGGGATATTTTTGCGCCAATGACCGATAGATGCCCCAAAACCGTGAATTAATACTAGGGGTTGTCCTTCTCCCCGCACAGTGTAGGGGATGGTGTGACCTTGCCATGTCCAAGACAATTGCTCTAAGCTAGTGGCAGTGAGCGGCGATTGTAGTGCCATTGTATGAAGTTTTATTAAGTGATATTTAAATTATAGAGTAAAAATCAGCCGAGAATTTATGCCACAACGCCAGACTTTTACCAATAACTCGATGGCAATTTCCTATTTACAATGGAGCGATCGAGGTATGCCTCTATTATTATTGCACGGCATGGCGGATCATGCTTTGGTTTGGTCAAGTTTGGGCGATTATTTAAGCTCAAATTATCAAGTTATTGCCCCAGATTTGCGGGGACATGGGGAAAGCAGTAAACCAGCAACGGGTTATCACTTTCAGGATTATATCGGCGATTTAAGGGCTTTAATTAATCATTTAGGTTGGACGCAAGCACATATTTTAGGTCATTCTTGGAGTGCTAAAATAGCGGCAATTTGGGCAACTCAACAGCCAGAAGTATTTAAGAGTTTAATTTTAGTCGATCCCTTTTTTATCGATAAAATGCCTAGTTGGATTAGGATAACTTTTCCAATTCTCTATCAAGTTTTGCCCTTTTTAAAGATTACTCGTTCCTTTGATAGTTATCAGAGCATAGAAGCGATCGCTTATCAATTAAAACAATATAAAGGTTGGTCAAATCTACAGCAAGAGGTGTTTAAAAATGCCATTGAACAAAAAGCGGATGGCAGTTGGAGCAGTAAATTTACTTTATCGGCACGGGGAGAAATTTTTGAGGATGTCATGGGGTTTGCTGGATTAACTAAAGCTTTAGATATTCCCAGTTTATTAATCCTTCCCCAACAGGGATTAAATCGCACTGCTTGGCAAATTCAATCCTATAAAAAGTATTTAACTTCTCTAGAGATTAAAAAGATACCGGGTAATCATTGGGCATTTTTAGGGGAACCGGAAAGGTTTAATCAAGCGGTGGCCGAGTTTTTATCTGTTCAGAAAAATGACGATGGTTAATTAAAAGGTAATTGAGCTAATTTTAAGCCGGATTGCGCTGCTCTAAGTAGGTAGGTATTAAAAACTTTCAGATGCCCCCCTTATTAAGGGGGGATTAAGGAGTAATCTGCACCCCCCTTATCAAGGGGGGTAGGGGGGATCAAACCTAAAATCCATTTTTAATTTAATTATAACCAGCTACTTAACACCCTAATTTCATATAAATTTCTTCGGCAATCTTCCTGCTACCTCCAGACTCTCCCACTCTAATTTTACCATTCTCTAAACATCTGTATAAATAACGAGAATCTGCCAAAATATCGATAATTTTAACTGCAGCATTTTTAAATAAATTTACCTCCGTGGGTTTCTTTCCAATAGTTATCACCGATTCCCCTAATAAGCGCATTTGTGCCTCAGCAAAAGGGTAGGTAAATTGGGGACCAAATCCGGGTATTTGTAGGACGGGTTTTCCTAATCCTACCGCTTGTTCTACTGCTGTTCCCGCCATGGCTAAACAAGCGTCACAATGGTGTAGAATATCGGCAAAAGCATCACGATAACAGTACAATAAAGCCCCATTTTTCTCTAATTTTCCCGCTCCTAAATAATGCCATCCCTCTTGTTTAGCTAAATTTTCTAAGTCGGTTTCTCTGATGCTAGGAATGATAGCAGCCCGAAACTGCATTGGTTTAATTTTAACTATTTCCTCACAGACTTGTAACTGTAAAGCCAAATTACTCAAAGCTTCGGGTAAACGACTCCCCGCTAATAAAGCAATCATAGGAATTTGACTATCTAATTCTAAATCTTTACCCGTTGGTGTTAGGACATCCATAATCGGATAACCAGCAAAAATCGCTTTTTTAATACCCCGATTTTGTAGATCTGTTGCTGTATATTTATCTCTGGTGAAAACCCTTAAACACTTGTCTGATCTTAAACATAATTTTGTCAGTAAAGGTAATTTAATTGTACCTTCGTAATAACTGGAAGTAGAAACAATAAAAGCCACAAAGGGACGACCAGTTAAACGAGCGATCGCAATTGGCACTATATCCCCCACTGCTATCAATAAATCACAATTCTTGCTAACTTTAAAAGCTGCCCGAATTTGCTGAATAGTTAGACCAATTAATCCCGCACCAATATCTTTAATCCAATTAAAAGGATTGGTATAAATAATTCCCCCCGATGGCATAGTGGCAGTGGGGGCAATAATTGGTACTGGCAATTTTTGATAAGCTTTTCCCTCTCCCACTAAAGGCAAAGCAGCTATAGATAATTGGGGCTGAATTTTTTGTAATTCCCCCACAATTAAACTAGCATTTAAATCCTCGCCATGACCATTACTAAGAAATAAAACCTGTTTAAGCATCGATTTCGTATCCTCTATATTCCCTTGCTGCCAAAGAAACCGCCACTGTCACCGATTTGGCTTCTATTTGCTTGCTGACTAGCAAAATCTCGCCCATTTTTAAAGCGGCAGCCTCAGCGACGCTAGGGGTTCCCCCTTGCTTGTTGACAATGGCTGAGGGATTGGGGACATTAATATCTCTCAACTCCTGGGCAGTAAAGGTTTTTAGTGGCAATCCTTTCTCCTGACAGTAGGCAATTAAACCCCGTTCATCAGCTTTGATGTCAAGGGTGGCGATACCGGCAATAGCGGCTAAAGAGAGGTGATAACGCTGAAAAACAGCCCTAATTGCCCTATCTATGACCGTTTTCTCCGTCCCACGGATGCAACCTATGCCTAGCCATAATACTCGTCCATGACACTGCACTTTTACCCCAGAAGAATCGGGGGAAAAACGACCTTGACTAAAACCTGTCCACAGGGGACCGAACCCAATTAAATCAATTGCGGGTGGGTGGAAAGCAGGGGAAGCGCCAGTCATCATCGGTGTTGCCTCTAATTGTTGCGGGATTAGGTTTGCCAACGGGGAGAATCACCTTGGTGCTGTTTAGTCAGCTAAAAAACATTTAATACTAAATCCAGTTATTAAAAACTGATTATTTATTCTCCGTTTTGCATGAGTGCATGAGTAGAAAACGGGTTTCTCCGAGAAACCCGTTTTCTGTGCGTTACTCAACGGATTTAGTATAAGAGAGGGTTCGTAAATTAATGTAAAGAAGATGGATTGTTTCTCGCCGTTCCCCGATACCTTTTAAACAGGATTTTATAATATATATGTACTATCTAGGGCGCAGATCCTGCGCCCTAGATACCTTACTATCTTAGCGGGTTAAGGCCGCGCCTCTTTCGTACAAAGTGCGAGCGTAATCGGTCCAAGTACCCTGGCCCCAATAACGGAAACAACTGGTTTGCACAAGCAAATTATAAAGCAGTGCCTCCAGATAATCCGGCCGTCGGGTGAAGCTAGGATCCGCCTGTACTAAAGGATCATATTTTTCGTGGAATTGAGCGCTTAATTGGTTCATCGGTTCGAGGACATTTTCGTAACCGCGCACCCAACTGAGATCATTTGTCCAAGATGCCCCATCCATGCTAAAACGGTGGTCGGTCTGTTTTAACTCAGCGATCGCTTGTTCCACTGCTTCCGGGGTAGCGGCATCGGGATTAACTCGCTGCCAGATTTTATGCTGATGTACGGCTTGAATTGCCGGATAATCTTGGGGATTAACGCCAGCAGCCTCGATTAACTCCAGATATTCCGTACCGTTAAATCCTGCCACACTGGAACCCCCCTGCATTTCCCGCCAAGGATTGGGAAAATCGCGAGGAAATTCATTCATCATCACGCCACCATTTTCACCGTCGGCAATCTGGGAACCTAGGGAAGGAACCCAAACGCCGCCGATTTGCTGTTTACCGCGGCATTTAGCCTCGTGGTAGGGTTGCATTTGGGCGACTAATTTGGTGTCGGAACCCTGGGTTTTAATCAAAGCAGTAATCGCAATCACTTCACCGCGAGAATTGCGGGCCACCAGGCGATTAGGAATATATTTTTGTTCCTGACTCAATCCCGAACCGTCGAGATTTTCCACCGAGTGTTCCTGTACCAATAACCAACGATAGCCGCATTCTTTCAGAGCTTTAATATACTCGTAGAGGGTATCGGGATGGTTAGGAAGGTGCATTTCTGGGGGAGAGAACCCTTTGACTCGTTTCAGAGCATCTAGGCCAAAAATCGAGGCAAAATAGGTTTGCCATGCTTGCATCTGTAATTTTAGATCGGGAATCGGTGTGGAAGGAGCCACCGCATGACTCCACATTGTCCCCAACCATTCCACATAGGGTTGATATTGACTGTTACAGGTGATTAATTTGAGTTTATCGAGGATATCCTGCCGTCCCATCTGTACCAAACCCCAGAGGAGATTGCCGGAATAATCGAGCATAATCCGGGGATTACAGCCTTCCGCCACCAATTCCGGGATAAAATCGCCCATGCGACTGTAACACCAGGCAAAAACGCTGGCATTATGGTTATCGCCATCCCCTTGATTCTCGAACATATGCTGGAGATTGCAGATTAATTCCCCGTTAACACCCGCCGGGATAGTGGGTTGGTGCATATGCAAGGCACAGGCAAAACCAGCGTTGATATGGTCTAATTTGAGATTTGTTGTCGGTAAAAAGATCGGATCATCGTGATTAACAATCGCTGCAATTTCCTGTTCCCAACCGCAAATAGTCGGTAGTCCGGGGCGGATTTCCGTGATAGGGTTCGATTTCGATGATACGGGTGTAGCGATCATAATTTTTCAGGCGAATAGATTGAGATAGTTTGTCCCCACTCTCCCAGGGACAACTTTTTTGACTGGCAACAGGTCACTCCTGACTGTTCACTGCTAACTGAGTTAAGAGTGCGGACTTGATCCTATCCCATTTATACTGGGAGTAACCCCCTCCAGACACAAGCCTTAGTAACTCGTTAAAAATCAAGATGATTCTTTACTGAACTTAACCGATCCTCGCACTATGATACAAACAACTATCCGCCCTTTTACCTGTAACTTTTAACCATGTTCTCGGCGACTACCGAAATTCTTGTTATCTTCTTCCTCATCCTCCTCAATGGAGTCTTTGCTCTCTCGGAAATTGCCATTGTCTCGGCCCGCAAAATCCGTTTGGAACAATTAGCCAGAGATGATCGAAGGGCGGCGGTGGCCTTAAAATTGGCCAATGATCCCAATCAAATTTTATCGACGGTGCAGATTGGCATTACCCTAGTGGGTATCTTTGCCGGGGCCTACGGAGGAGCCAATTTATCGGTCAGTGTGGCGCAATTGTTGGCGCAAGTTCCTGTTTTAGCCCCCTATAGTCAAGCTTTGGGATTAGGATTAGTGGTGTTAATTATTACCTATCTATCCCTAGTGGTGGGGGAATTAGTGCCGAAACGGTTAGGTTTAAGTAATCCTGAAAAAATCGCTATCCTCGTTGCTGATCCTCTGAATAGGTTATCAAAAATTGTTTCGCCTGTTGTCCATCTTTTGAGTCAATCGACTAATCTGATTCTCGGTTTGTTGGGGATTAGCGGCAATAATAATGATTCCCCAATTACGGAAGAAGAATTGAAAATTATGCTTAAACAGGGAACCGAAGCGGGAACCTTTGAGGAAGCAGAACAGGATATGGTGGAAAGGGTGTTAGGATTGAGCGATCGCCGAGTCAGTCAGATTATGACCACGCGTCCGGATGTTGTTTGGTTAGATTTGGAAGATAGTGCCGAAATTAATCGCCAGAAGCTAATTGAGAGCAATCATACCCGTTTTCCTGTGTGTCAGGGCAGTTTAGATGAGGTTTTGGGGGTAATCGAAGTCACAGACTTATTGGCCGATTGTTTAACCGGTGAAAGTTTCGACCTAACGAAGGATTTACAGCAGCCGCTTTTTGTGCCAGAAAGCACTAGGGGTTTAAAGGTTTTAGAATTGGTGCAGCAAAGTGGTCATCATATTGCCTTGGTAGTGGATGAGTACGGGGTGATTCAAGGATTGGTGACGCGTCAGGATATTTTAGAGGCAATTGTCGGCGATTTACCCCAATTAGATAATATTGAAGATGCTCAGATCGTGCAGCGGGAAGATGGTTCTTGGTTGATCGATGGCACAGTGGCGATCGAAGATTTTAAAGACTTATTTGAAATTAGTGAATTACCCGGGGAAAAACAGGGCAATTATCACACTTTAGGGGGTTTTATTATTACCCATCTTGGTAGGATTCCGGGGGCTGCCGATCATTTTGAATGGCAAAGGTTGCGCTTGGAAGTGGTGGATATGGACGGTAATCGCGTCGATAAGGTGTTAGTCACGCTCTTGTTGGATGATTTGTAAGTAATTGTTAGTAAATATCTAGATTTTTTTAAGCTTGTGAAGACCGATACAATTTTTTATCAACTCTTGCAAACTTTTCCGTGGTTAATTTTTGAATTACTGGGAGAATCAACCCAGAAAGCTGAAAATTATCAATTCTCCTCCCGAGAAATCAAAGAATTAGCGCGTCGTTTTGACGGTATTTTTTTACCGACCACAGCAGCACCAGAACTAATTATTTACTTTGTTGAAGTGCAATTTCAGGATAAAAGTGATTTTTATTGGCGATTTTTAACAGAAATTGTCATCTAAGTAGGTAGGCGTTAAAAATTATCAGATCCCCCCGCCTATCGGCACCCCCCTTATCAAGGGGGGCAGGGGGGATCGAACCTAAAATCCATTTTTAATTTAATTATAACCAGCTACTTATCTCAATCAGTATAAACCCGTTCAGGATTGGATGGCTGTAGCTTTATTTGCCTCCAGGGATATCGACAATAATTTTCCCTATCAACTACGGGGATTTGAGATAACGGGACAGATCAGACGTATTTATTTAGATGAATTAATCGATAGTCCAGATCCGTCTCTGGGTTTAGGAATTATTCAGTTAATTGTCGCTACACCCCAATTAGCACAGCAACGAGGAAAACCACTTTTACAAAAAGCGATCGCTGAAATTGATGATCTAGTTTTCCAGCAAAAAGTTATAGAATTAATTGAAAGAACCTTAGCCTATAAATTTACTAATCTTAGTCGCACGGAGTTAGAAGCTATGTTCGGATTAGATGATCTCAGACAGACTCGACTTTATCAAGAAGCTAAAGAAGAAGGTCGTGAAGAAGCTAAAACTGAAGTGATCGCTGGTTTACTGGCTTTAGGTTTAAGTATAGAACAGATTGCCACTGCTTTGCAGTTAGAACTTACCAAAGTACAAGAGACGGCAGCAAGATTATCCCCCCCAAATTAGAAGAGTAAATTATCAAGTTTCTCCCAGATTTTACCCTATTCATTCATATTACGATAGGTAGCCACTGCCGAGGGAGAAATGCGATTGAGATAACGGAAAATCCAATATTTTAAGACTGTATCCAAGATAACGGGAAAAGTGGCGATAAAGAGAAAATTAAACTGGCGATTTTCCGGTAAACCGAAATGACGACTTAATCCTTCTAGGATCACTTCCCAACCGTGGGGAGAGTGGAAACCGACAAATATATCGGTAAAGAGAATAATTAAAAAAGCTTTAGCTGAATCACTAAGATTATAGAGAATGCCATCCAGAAAAGACTTGACAATCTCGATTTCTCGGCGACTAAAAGCGACAACAAAACCAAAGGCAATTAGGGAACAAATATCGGCGAAAATATTAGCGATCGCATTTAAACCTCGTTGGCGAAATTCTTCACTTAGTACCGCTGCTTTTTTGGTAATTTCTCCCTCGATTTCTTCGTTAGATAATTTGGGTGCTAAACCAATCATACCTCGAAAATGTAAAGCTTCCTCAAATCTTCTCAATTCCGAAAAAGCTTCTTCTTCTAAATCCTGATTGATAAAAATAAACTGTTCCTGTTGTTGGAAATATTTATTAACCAAGGGGGTAATCAGGAAAGTTTTGGTTAATTGCTGGGTTAATAAAGGAACAATAATTAACAGTAAAATAAACTTGAGGGAAATGGCTGTTTTATAACGAGAATTGCGAAATTTCTTTAAAACTGCCTCCTCCGATTCCTCCGCTTGGGGATCAATTTCCTGCTTAATGCGATTAAAAGTATTGACAAAAGAACGGGGTAAAACCCCCGGTTTTTCCGTAGCTTTTTGGGATTTATTACTTTTGATTATTTCCTCATCTTCAATACTACCCGCTGCTAAAAAAGAGCGATTTCTGGAAGTCTTGTTTTTGGCTGTTTCCTGGTCAAAATTTCTTTTCTGGAGACTTTTGGGGACATCTTGCACCTCTTCTTGCCAATAATTATCTTGATATTTCCCGATAATACTATCGATAAACTGAAGTTTTTTCAGACAAACATCTGTGGTGACAGTAATCACCCCATTATTAATTGTCGGTTGATTTGGTCCGAAGGTATTAACGATCGAGCGACTAGCTTTAAACTCCGTCAGTCTGACTTTAATTTTTTGCAGATAACCTTTAACTTCTGCGATAAAATAGGAATTAGTGCTGCTGCCATAATTCGAGAACTCATTCGCCACTTTTCGCCCTTGAAAATGCTTGTCTTCTATCTCCTTAATCTTCAAAGCTGCATGATAGGCTTCATCTAAAGAACGTTCAGGAGTTTGTAATAACCATTGATTAACACCTTGCAAAATCCGATTAAGATTCATAGAAAACAATTATTTCCACAAGGGAGAAAAGCTAGAGTACCGATCAGTTATCTTAACAAATACAATCGAGAAAAAACGATGTCAATCATACCAATTTGGATCGAAGGTGGCACGCGATCGGGAAAAACCACCGCTTTAGTCGGGGAATTTCGGTGCTGGGTGTCTCGCGATCGCTCAAAATCATCCCCCCTTGCTCGATCGATCTTAGTTTTCGCTGCCAACGATGATAATAAACGGGAATTAGCCGATCGATTAGCCATTGCTGTTAGGGGTAGCTATCCGATTCTCTGCAAAACCCCTTTAGGTTTTCTCACCGATGAAGTCATCCTGTTTTGGCCGTTAATTTTCGAGTTTTTGGGGCTAAAAGCGCAATTTCCCCGCCGATTACGCCCAGAAACGGAGCAGGAACTCGCCACCCGTCTCTGGCAACCAGCAATCGCCGAATTCTTCCAGCTTACTAGCATAAATGAATATCGTTTCGTGCGTCAAGTTCTCGACTTGTTACAATTAGCTGGCGCTAGTGGTGTTCCCGCAGAAAAGATACCCGAAAGATTAGCCTACGGATTATCAGAAACAGATCTAAAACGAGTTTTAGCGATTAATGAGCAGGAAATACCAGAAAAAGTGGGAGAATTAATCATTAAATGGCGTGATTGGTCTCTAGAACGTGGTTTATTAAGTTATGGTATCATCTACGAACTCTATTGGCGCTATTTATTTCCTGATAGTCGTTATCAACAGCAACTATTAAAACGCTTCCGGGGAGTTTTTGCAGACGATGTGGACGATTATCCGGCTATTGTCAAGGATTTACTCAGTTTTTTCCTCGATCACGATTGTTTTAGCGTTTTTACCTACAATCCCCAGGGAAAAATTCGCTTAGGATTAACTGCCGATCCCGATTATCTACACGAATTAGAGAAACGCTGTCAAATTATGCCATTATCCACCACTGAAGGATTAGCTGCTCAGTTTAGCGAGACGATTCTCTCCCTAATCAGCGACGGTGACTATCGTGGCAATCTTCCCGATCAATTCATCTCCCTGCAAACCACCTCTCGCGCTGAATTGTTACGGAAGACAGCCACAGCTATTATTCAAGCAGTCAAGCAAGGGGCAGTAAAACCCGAAGAAATCGCCGTTATTGCCCCCGGTTTAGACGAAATCGCCCGTTATAGCCTGATGGAAATTTTAACCAGTGCCGGGATAGCCGTTCAACCCCTCAACGAACAACGACCCCTGATCAGTTGTCCTCTGATTCGGGCATTATTGACCCTTCTCGCCCTTGTTTATGAAAATTTGGGGCGTTTAGCCCCCCAAGAGGCCATAGCGGAAATGCTGGTGATTTTTAGCCGTTATCGCTGGGATGAAGAAGAAAATTTAATTCCCGATATCGATCCGGTTCGCGCTGGATTAATTGCCGATCATTGTTATCAAGTGGATCTGGAAAATCCTCGTTTATTAGCGATCGAAACTTTTCCCCGTTGGGATCGCTTAGGACAAAAAGCTTGTACTGCCTACGAAAGAATTTGTCACTGGATCGAAGGGATGAAAAAACGGCAGCAGGAAGCCAAACTTTTCCCGATTTTTGTCTTAAATCAAGCGATCGAACAATTATTAAACGATGGGGAAAATTTGCCCTTCGATCACTTGGCAGCTTTGCGAGAATTAATGGAAACTGCCCAACATTTTTGGGAGATCGATCGCCGTTGGCGTGAGAGTGAACCCTCTTTTCAAAGTCCCAGCGAAACTATTAGTCAGTTTATCCAACTTTTGCGCCGTGGTACAATTACTGCTAATCCCTATCCTGTGCGACAATTTATTAAATCTTCCTCAGCAGTTACCCTAGGCAATATCTTTCAATATCGTTCTTTTCGTTCTAGTCATCGTTGGCATTTTTGGCTAGATTGTTCCTCTCCACTCTGGGAACAAGGAGGTGCTGCCACTCTTTTTGCCGCGCCAATTTTTTGGCGAAAAAGTCCCTATCAACCCTGGACAACGGAGGCAGAATTAGAGGAAAATCAGGCCCGTTTACAGAGAGTTTTAAGGGATTTATTAGCAAGGGTAAGCGAAAAAGTTATCCTCTGTCACAGTGATTTAGGAGTATCGGGAACCGATCAAACTGGACAACTTTTATCCTTAGTACAAGCGGCAAAAGAATATGATTAAGCACTAGAAAAAAATTAACTTCTTGGTTAGGAGAGGCAATAGGCAATAGGCAATAGGCAAAGGGGGGGTTAGATATGTGTAATTAATTTTGCTTAGGTACTTAGTAAAAGAATTGGGGGAGATTCAGCTAATCTAAGGATAGGCGGTTAAGATGCGTCTTAGCTTATAACCTAATTTGGTCTTGACGACCGGCCAAGCTCTTGACTATCTAAATTAGCCGTTAAGACTGCACCGGAGTGCCAGACTTGGGAGCAGGGAGAGGAAGTTTGAGCATTTGTACTAAAATTTTCAATACGCAGTTTAAATTCAGTACAGCTTACCCACTCTCTGTGTGCGAGAATAGCCTGTGTGAAAAACCCAGGTAAGTGTTATGGTTGCACCTATGCAAAATAGGCAGTTTAACGGGTTGTCTAGTCAAGAAGCTGGCGATCGCTTGAAACAGCAAGGCTACAACGAACTCCCCTCAACTCAGCATCGTACTTTTTTAACCATCGCCCTAGACATTATCCAAGAGCCGATTTTCTTGCTCCTGATTGCTTGTGGTGTCATCTACCTCTTTTTGGGTGATGCACAAGAAGCTCTGATTTTACTGGGGTTTGTCTTTTTTATTATTGGCATCAATCTTTACCAAGAGCAAAAAACGGAACGTTCTCTAGAAGCACTGCGGGACTTATCCAGTCCGCGGGCCTTGGTGATTCGAGATGGGGAGCGGCAGCGGATTGCCGGCCGAGAAGTGGTACAGGGCGATCTGATCGTGGTGGAGGAGGGCGATCGCGTTCCTGCGGATGCGATTTTGCTGTGGTCCACTCACTTGACGATTGATGAATCGCTGTTAACTGGAGAGTCTGTTCCGGTCAGAAAACGCACCATCCACAGGGAAGAAGACCCGAAGCACCTTTCAGCCACCTTGAGACCGGGTGGCGACGACTTACCCACCGTCTATTCTGGCACTCTGGCGGTACAAGGGCAGGGCATTGCCCAGGTACAAGCAACGGGTATCGGCACTGAAATGGGAAAAATCGGCAAAGCTCTGCAAACGGTTGAACCGGAAGACACGGTCTTACAAAAAGAAACCCGTCGCATTGTCGGTAAATTGACGATAATCGCCCTTGCCATTTGTGCGGCGGTGGTCGTGATTTATGGATTAACCCGGGCCGATTGGTTACAGGGCTTTTTGGCAGGATTAGCCCTGGCGATGGCAATTTTGCCCAATGAAATTCCGGTGGTGCTGGCCATCTTTCTGGCTCTGGGAGCGTGGCGATTCTCGCAAAAACAGGTACTAACTCGTCGCATTCCAGTGGTTGAAACCCTGGGTTCTGCCACCGTTCTTTGTGTCGATAAGACTGGAACCCTGACATTGAATCAAATGGCCGTTAAACAGTTGTTGGTTTACAGCGGCTCCAATGCTTATCTGTACGATGTGACGCTCCATGAGCGCGAACCCTTGCCAGAAGTCCTTCACCCCCTGGTCGAGTTTGGTATTCTAGCGAGTCGCAAAGATCCCTTTGACCCGATGGAAAAAGCTTTGCAGCAAATTGGTTGGGATTACCTAGCCAAGACTGAACACCTGCATAGCGATTGGCAACTACTGCACGAATATCCCCTGTCCACCGATCTCTTGGCCATGTCCTGTGTCTGGGAATCCCTGACGGGGGAGCTTACCGTTGCGGCAAAAGGAGCCCCAGAAGCGATCGCCGATCTCTGCCATTTCAGCCCGATTCAACAACAGGATCTGGTCGAACAGATCCAGGCAATGGCCAGAGAAGGTTTGCGAGTTCTGGGAGTCGCCCAAGGACGCAAAATGGGAACATTACCCAAAACCCACGCTCTTGAGTCATCCGGGCCTGCAGCCTACTTAGAATCTGATGATCGCTTACCGGTTCAACAACACGACTTTGAGTTTGAATTTGTCGGACTCATCGGCCTGGAAGACCCCGTGCGTCCTACTGTGGCACCTGCGATCGCTGAATGCTATGGTGCGGGAATTCGCGTTGTCATGATTACGGGTGATTATCCCGTAACAGCCCAGAATATTGCCCGTCAGATTGGACTCAGGCCTTTAGACAAGGTGATCACCGGTAGGGAACTGGAGCAAATGGGTGAGTCGGAATTGCGCGATCGCATTCAAAGCACCAACATCTTTGCCCGTGTCGTCCCCGAACAAAAACTATTGATTGTCAATGCACTGAAACGCTCCGGGGAAATTGTGGCCATGACCGGTGATGGTGTCAACGATGCCCCGGCCCTCAAGTCTGCTCATATCGGCATTGCCATGGGTGAACGGGGGACCGATGTAGCGCGAGAGTCTGCCGATCTGGTCCTGTTGAAAGATGATTTTTCATCCATTGTCGAATCGGTCAAACTAGGAAGACGTATCTTTGACAACCTGAAAAAGGGGATGGCCTATACCTTGGCCGTTCACGTTCCGATCGCGGGTATGTCGTTGATTCCAGTCATGTTTGGCTGGCCCTTGGTGCTACTCCCCATCCACATTGCCTTTCTGCACTTAATTATTGATCCGGCCTGCACGGTGGTGTTTGAAGCTGAACCGGCAGAAAGCGATATTATGCGTCGCCCCCCCCGTAATCCCAAAGAACCCTTGTTCAGTCGTCGGACGTTGCGATTGGCTTTGCTTCAGGGGATCAGCGTTTTAGTGGTACTGGTTATTGTATTTGCGATCGCCTATAGCAACGGCAATAGTGAATTTAATGCTCGTGCCTTAGCATTTACCACATTGATTATCTCCAACTTGGCTATGATCCTCACCAATCGTTCCTGGTCCCGAACGATTCCAGAAATGCTCCAAGCTCCTAATCAGGCTTTGTGGTGGGTGATCGGCGGTGGACTCCTGTTTTTGGGATTAGTTCTCTATGTTCCCTTGTTACGACACCTGTTCAGCTTTTCACTGCTACATACTGATGATTTGCTGGTTAGCTTAGTTTCTGGAGTTGTCAGTATTTTCTGGTTTGAAGGACTAAAACTGTGGAACCGTCGGAACTTGAACATCCAAAAATAAAAGGCATCATAGATTCCACGATCAGTTACAAATTGTTGCAGCAGTGCGCTATGTAGTTGCTTGAATCAATTGTGCCTACCTACTTAATAATCAGCATGGTGGGTTAAATCAACAAGTTTAACCCTCTGCTAACCAGCGCACGGCATCCTTAGCGTGGTAGGTTAAGATAATATCGGCACCCGCCCGTTTAAAGCTGGTTAAAGTCTCTAAAGTCACCCGTTTTTCGTCAATCCAGCCATTTAACGCCGCCGCTTTAATCATCGAATATTCCCCCGATACATTGTAGGCAGCCACGGGTAAATTAGTCATTTCCTTGATTCTCCAGATAATATCCATGTAAGACAGGGCAGGTTTTACCATTAACATATCTGCTCCTTCTAATACGTCCAATTCCACCTCTTTTAAGGCTTCTCTGGCATTACCCGGATCCATTTGGTAGGTTCTGCGATCGCCGAATTGGGGGGTAGAATCAGCCGCATCCCGAAACGGCCCATAATAGGCAGAGGCATATTTAGCCGTATAGGAAAGAATCGGTGTATCACTATAACCCGCCTCATCCAATCCTTGACGAATTGCCTGGACAAAACCATCCATCATTCCCGACGGTGCAATGATATCCACTCCCGCTTTTACCTGAGAAACGGCGGTTTTTTGCAATAATTCCAGAGTAGGATCGTTTAACACCCTGCCGGTTAAATCTCCCGTTTGCAGATAACCACAATGACCGTGGTTGGTATATTCACACAAACAAGTATCGGCGACAATGAGTAGATCGGGAACTGCCTCTTTAATTGCTGTGGCCGCTTTTTGGACAATACCATGATCGTGCCATGCTCCCGTCGCCTCTGTGTCTTTACTTTCCGGCAGCCCGAATAAAATAATCGCTGGGATTCCTAAATCCCGCACTTCCTTGGCTTCATCAACAATTTTATCGATTGATAATTGGTACACCCCCGGCATCGATTTGACTTCTAAGGCAATACCTTCCCCCGTCGTAGCGAAAAGGGGATAGATAAAGTCATTGGCTGTCAAGACGGTTTCACTCACCAGACGGCGCATTTGAGGGGTTTGACGCAGACGACGGGGGCGATGAATAGGAAACATAGTTTTTTGTGATTAAATCGGGAATCTTGTCTCGATTCTTTAGTTTAAATCTTTGCTGAGGATGAACACAAATCAATTCAGCCGGCTGCGGGCTGCCAGCAACTATCCACAATATTTAGTTATTTTGAGCTTAATCAAACTATTTAGGCCATTTTTGACCTAATGAGGCTTTATAGTCGCTTTAAGGGCGAAAAACCAGCAATTTGACTAAAATTTAATCTTTATAGCGATCAATTTTGCTGTTGCTACCACCGCATCTATTTACAAAACTTTACCTGATCAGAGGATTAGGGAAATGGGGAGATAGGGAAATGGGGAGATGGGGAAATTTCAACTAAAACCCCAACACCCTAAAACCCCAACACCCAAAACCCATCTCCATTTGGGAGAAGGATCGTTTATTCTAGGAAGTAAGAGCGATCGATTCAGGATTTTTGCTATGGCCAACTTAGGTGATTTAGTCAAAAAAGCAGTTTATTTGGGTGTAGGCATTGCTACCTATGCCGCCGAAAAAGCTGAAGTAAATTTACAAGAATTAAGAAATCAAGCCCAAAAATTAGCCGATGAGATGATTTCTCGCGGCGAAATGACGACGGAAGAAGCGAGGAAATACGTTGATGAGTTGGTGAAACAGGCACAACAGCAAACCGTAGAAGGTAACGAATCTAATATTCCCCATGAACCCCGACGGATAGAAATCATTGAAGACGAGGAAGACACCAAAGCAGCCAATCCAAAAGTAGATGAATTGCGGCAACAGGTGGAACGTCTTCAGGAGGAATTACGGAAACTGCAACAGGATTAAAACCTAGATTTTAGCGACAAATAATTAATTATTACCAGACAAGGGATGCAAGTATAAACATGGACGATTGGCAGAAGGATTTTTGGGAAGTGATCGAAACTGTGGCACTGGGAATTGAAAATTTTTTCCAAGAAGTTACCCAAACTATCGAAGAAATCAATGAGGAAATTATCATCGATCTGGAACAGTTTATTCAAGAGGTTTTACCCCAGGAATTAGAAGAATTTTTTAACCTCGATGAGTCCCTATTTTCGGAATTAGATGAACCCTCGGATTTTATCCTCACTCCCAAGGTTAACCCCGATCCTAACACCCATCCTGCTTGTATCGGTTGCCGTAATTATCACGGTTATATCTACGGAGGCAATCTTCTCGTCTGCGGTGTCCATCCCTACGGTTGGGATAGTGATAGTTGTCCCGATTGGCAAGCAGAGGATTAATTATTTTTCGATAAAATCAGGTAGGGTTATTATCCCTACCCATAACTTTTATCTCAAAGCAGTTATCTGTCATTTTTAGTTAAGAATTACCCTTGGGAGCATGGTAAGGTTCAGAATCAAAAGGTTGCATCCCCACATCGGGATATTCGTCATTGTTGGGACTAAAAATGCGAGCGAAAGCCTCTGTTAGGTACTGGACAAAATCGTGTAATGTATCCTTGATATTCATTGCTTTTTCTCTCCGACTCTCGACAACAATCTCTTTTTCGGATCAGGTTGATTCAGCCCTCCATCCCCATTATCTGGCCAAAATCTCACCAATTGTTGACTTTTGAGATAATTCTTGAATAATCTTCATAAGACTTTATATTTTTTCTTGTTTATCTAAACTTTTATAATAATTATTGTATTTTTGTAAAGGAAAAATTATTCAATTAAATCGCTGAACAGATATTTGATTGTTGTCCAGAAAGGACTGTATCTTTGTTGATCATCTAGGCATAAATATCCATTGACAAAAACTTTTAATTGAGCATTGTCTATCTCTTCATCCAAAAAAGGATCGATGGCTGCCTTACGAAGTGCCTTGAGTTTATTGAGGTTTAATCCCAACTTTTCGATAGTATTAATCGCTTTTTGATCATCTTCTTGTGCAGGTTTAATTGTGCCATCATAGTTAAAGGCAAAGTGAGACTCACAATCGGGATTAAGTGGAGAGATTAAGAGATTTTCATCAAACCAGTTATTTTTTAGATTACCACAGTACCGAGGTTCACCAGGCTTAAGATTTGCCTGACAGGAACATAGCAAATTGGCATAATCTAAGGGATCAACAGTGGGATCACTCTGAGGTTTAAAATGTTCTATATGGCATTTATCATCAATCAATCGACTTTCACAATAACAACATATTTCCCCCTGTTCTGTCATCAAAGCTTTAATTAGTATTTCTTTTGGTTTTCCTGCTAAATTTTTAAAGTCGGGCTGCCAATCTGAGTTAGCTTGCTCTTTCCAATTCTTAAACTCTGGTGGTTCTTGTCTTTTTCTAATATACTTCATTTTCCGATAATTTCCTTGCGTCGAATAATAACTTCAGCTTTAATTAATTCTGGATCATCTTGAATTTTAGCTCTGAGATCATTGATTTTATTTTTAGCTGCCTCTAATTGATTTTGAGATATTTGTTCATAGATATCTTTCAAAGCTTCAGCGATTTCCTTGGGACGAGTTGTCTCTAATCCCATCAAATCTTCCAAAATTCGATCAACATTTTTGCCGTAGGACTCCTGCACGGGATGAAATTTTATTCCCATTTCTGTTTGTTCCATGAAGTGTAAACTTTCTGGTTGAACATGAGTGATAATATTAGGAGAATGGGTGGAAATAAAAAATTGACAGTTAGGAAAAACTTCTAGTAATTTAGGTACTACAAATCTTTGCCATTGAGGATGTAAATGTAAATCAATTTCGTCAATGATAATAACGCCATTACCCGTTAAGGGATCAGGATTTTGAGGATTAGCAATCGCCATTCTTCGAGCTAAATCTCCCAGCATAGCAATCAGACATTTTTCTCCATCAGAAAGTTGATTAACAGTAACTATTTCATTCTTTTTTGTTACTTCCATTCTCAAGGGATTACGACGGACGCTAAGATTAGTAAAATCGGGTAGAAAACGTTCGATCGTTTCCCGAACCGCTTCCAATTGGGGATCGGGAAAACAAAAACCATATTTTCTATTTTCATTTTCTAAATCTTCACGTTCGCGAAACCATTCAAAAAAAGTGCGAAAATCTGATCCACTGGTTAAAGCATTTTCGTAGGCACGTAGAGAATCAAATTGATGTTTTGTTCTAATTTTTAATGGTATATCTAGCACTGCTCGATTAACAGAATAATAAACAAATAAAGGTAAGTTAATTTGTCCTTGACGTTCAGTAATTTGCCATTGTATTTTTTTAGTATAATCATTTAATTGGCTAAAATTACTCCGTTCTCCAGCGTGGATATATCCAGTCCTAGTTTTTACTATTTTCCAAGTAATCTCTTGACTATTTTCCGTCACCCCAGTGATTTCAATTATAGCCGTCCCCTGACCATTATTAATCTCGGTTTCGCTCATCTGTCGTCCACTGGCATTAGTATTTTTTAGGCGATTAACTAACCATGAAAGCATAATAGCCAAACTATCTAAAATGGTAGATTTTCCCGCACCATTAACTCCTATAAATACGTTTAATTGCCGATGAAAGTCGATGTTTAAACTAACTGCACCTCGATAATTAATAAGCTTTATAGACTTAATTTTCATAGATTTTTGTATCAGCAAGATTTGCTTATAGTTGAGGTAATTGTTAGAGAATGACTCTCCAATAATTGCCAGTAAAACTTAGATAGGGTTAAGAGAAAGTAGGACAAGGAATAGAACAAAATATCGACTAAAGAAATAATATCTAGTTTTAGCACAGAACCGGGTATTCATAATGATTATTTATCATTAAACCTCTTGCATAATTAATTTTCGAGGGTTCAAAAACGGTAAAAATAAGGATTAAATTGCATAAAATTCTTAAATAGACCATTTAATTGATTAATGCTCGTTCTTAATTCTTCTGACTACTGGCTCCTGACTCCTGACTCCTAACCCTAACAACAATTTTTGATTTTTACAAGAGGTCTATTTACCCCCGACCAACTCAAAAAAACCCCGGCTGACTTTCCCGATCGCTGCCCTCTGTGAGACAATCGATCGAGTGTTATCCTAAACTCCGCCAATTTTCATGTCCGACGACGCTACTATTCGCACTGCTGTACAACGTCTCTACAATACCTATCCTTTCCCCCCCGAACCGCTCCTAGACGAACCTCCTCCGGGTTACAATTGGCGCTGGAATTGGATTGCTGCCTATAACTTTTGTTGTCATCGTAAACCCGAACGAGAGGATATCCGGATTCTTGATGCGGGTTGTGGTACCGGTGCGGGAACCGAATATCTGCTCGCGCTCAACCCTTTCGCTCATGTAGTCGCTATAGATATCAGTGAAAAAGCTCTAGAAATTGCCAAAGAACGCTGTAATCGTTCGGGAGTCGCAGCAAAGCACCGAGGTTCTCTGGATTTTCACCATTTACCCCTTGAATCCGCCACTAATCTCCCCAGAGAATTTGACTTAATTAACTGCGTCGGGGTGCTGCACCATCTCCCAGACCCGATTAAAGGTATTCAATCCCTCGCGCAAAAACTGGCCCCCGGTGGTCTGCTGCATATTTTCGTCTATGCACAATTGGGACGCTGGGAAATCCAGTTAATGCAATCTGCGATCGCACTTTTGCAGGGAGACCGACGCGGGGATTATAAGGATGGGGTCGCTGTCGGCCGGGAGATTTTTGCCTCCCTACCAGCAGATAATCGCATTTTGAAACGGGAAAAAGAGCGTTGGTCAATGGAAAATCATCGCGATGAATCCTTCGCTGATATGTACGTTCACCCCCGGGAAGTGGACTATAATATCGATACCCTCTTTCAACTGATTGATGCGTCAGGATTAGCCTTTATTGGCTTTTCTAACCCTTCCTACTGGCAATTAGAGCGTTTATTGGGTAAATCCCCCGAATTGATGGCTAGAGCGCAAAATTTAGGGGAAAGGGAACGTTATCGCTTGACGGAATTATTAGACCCCGAAATCACCCACTATGAATTTTTCCTCGCTAAACCACCGATTTTGACTGCCGATTGGTCCCGGGATCAAGTCCTAGAGAATGCAGTGGCCGAAGTTCATCCCTGTCTTTATGGTTGGCCTAGTGCAAGTGTTCTAGATTACGATTATCGGCCAGTTAATCTCTCGGAGAGAGAATTTGCTTTTCTACAAGCTTGTGATGGTCATTCAACCGTGGGAGCAATCGATGCTCAAGTTGGTTTAGGATTAACTGGTGTGCGTTCTTTACAACAGCGCCAACTACTGATTTTAAGTTAGTAAAAACTTGGGGATGTTAGAGATAGCGTCCCTTGGCAATCGGTAACTTTTAAACTAACTTGGCTAAATCTTGCCAAAAATTCTTTTTTCTTAACAATTATCCCCTTCCTGTCCCCATAGTTTCAGCCCCAGAATTAACCGGGGCTGAATTATAATAGTTAAAAAAGTGGACAAGGCTGATAAATTTCTGATCAGTTCGATTTTTCCCCGGATCGGCAAACGGGAGGGTTTAATCATTATCCCAAGATTCCGAGGCGATTAAGTCACCAATTTGATCTCTGAGAAGGTAGTCACACCGTTCTAGTTCACATTCAACACAAACCCACTCCCGGGGGGGAATGAACTGACAGAGGGTGTAGATCGGTTGGTGTCTGCTCACTACCCCCTGTTCTACCATCTGACGGACTTCGTCCTTAATCATCCTGATAGAGTAAGCGGTGGGAGCGGTGGAGAAAGTTATGGCACTCATGGGAGATTTCCTGCAAGATCTACAAAAGAAGTCTTATCACTAACTATAGTCTAACCTATAAGGGGACAAAAGAGATTTTTTGCTGTATCGACGATTACAATTTTTTATATATAGCGAAACCCTCTCCCCTCGCCAGTTTAGGCTTAGGTTAAGAAAAGTTAAATTTATCGGCTAAAAGCTGTCGAGTCCCCTTATGCCGAATCGGCTTTTTTAGCCGTCAGGAGTCAGGAGTTAGGAGTTAGGAGTCAGGAGTTAGCTTTTTCTCCCTACTCCTCTCTCACCACTTCCCACTTCCCGCTTAAGCTAATAAATGGGGAATAAAAATAAAAGCCGCTACGAGTAAAGCGGCGATCGAGGCGATTAAAACGGCACCGGCGGCACAATCTTTCGCTATTTTGGCTAAATCATGGTAGGATTGCCCCACCGTCAAATCTACCACTGATTCTAGGGCAGTGTTAATTAATTCTAAGACCATCACCAGAGCGCAGGTAAGGGTGACAATCGCCATTTCCATGGCATCAACCCGCAAAAATAAGCCCCAACTAACCGCTACTAGGGTAATCAGGGTGTGAATGCGAAAATTTCTTTGACTGACAAAAGCATAACGGACTCCGGCCCAAGCGTAGCGAAAACTGACTAATAGATTCGAGGCGACTTGCCAAGCGTATTCTCTTTGACTGGGATTGTTGCCCTCACTCACCTGTCCCGATCGAGGGATAAAATTATTGTTGAGATAGGGATTAGGTATGCTGGTAGATTGGTTGGCTTGATGATAATTTGTCTTCATATTCCTCAATAATGCTTGACAAAAATAACTAACTATGTATCGGCATTTCGACGGTTTTTAACAAAGTTTCCTGTAAAGATAGCATTTCTAACAGACTTGTTTCATCGGGATGGTCCCAACCCAAAAGATGTAAACAAGCGTGGGTGGTTAACCAGGCTAATTCTCGCACCAAAGAATGATTTTGTGTTAAAGCCTGTTGTTGTGCTGTCTCGACAGAGATGATAATATCCCCCAAATATAAAGGTTCTGTCTCTAAAATGCCCTCATCCACTGGTAAATCGACTTCCAGAGCGGCAAAAGCGAGAACATCCGTCGGTTGATCTTTGTGGCGATATTGGCAATTATAGGCCTGAATTTCTTGATCGTCTGTTAAACGCAAACTTAGTTCATAACCGGCGGCAACGGGGAGATAATCCGATAGATAGCCTAACCATGTCTCCAACCAATAGTGCCAAGTTTCCCCATCCACAGGACTATTTCCGGGATCAAAATAATTATCCTGTAGGCATAAATCCACCCCTAGGGGCAAAGTCTCACTCACCAGATTTCACCCTAGGGACGCGTCAGATAGGAAATACCGACAAAAAAGCCTAATAGGGCCGCCGTAGTCAAAAAAAAGTGTTTTAACGAGACGCCCTTTTTCTTGACCATATTCCGCATCGCCAGTTTGACGTAACTGGGTTGCGCTTCGGTGGCCGTTTCTACTGCGGGGTCAGTGGTGCTAACAGGTTCAGTCATCAGTAATTCCCCAGACAAGGATTGATCGCTATAAGTGTAACAGATTATTAAAAAAGTGCAAAAAAAATTCAATTATGGGAAAAACTGTTCCCCGTCCGGGATAGTCAAGGTGGTCACTGCGTGCGCGTTGCGGGGGGTTTTGGGGTGTTAGGGTGTTAGGGTTTTAG
>NZ_JADEXY010000081.1 GCF_015206885.1 Microcystis aeruginosa LEGE 91341
ATAGATTTTCAATAAAAAAGATGTAAGCCTTGAAAGCACTTAATTTATCAAAATAAATTGATGCAAGTTTGCAGACTTTGAAATTTCAGCTATCTGTAATGAAATTTCAAGTATCTGTAACCCCACAAATAACTATAGCTATGTCAATTTAGTCATCTGGGCGATTTTGCGTGCCTGTAATCCCTCTCTCAGCTACAGACAGTTATTGACTGCTGACTATGCAATTATTCGGGATGAACCCCATAATTTTCGTCTCCAAAATTATTACGCCACACCCAAAGAACAATTAAGACAGTTAAGGTCTTACTTTCAAGATATTAAAATTTATTCTTGGAAAACCAGTCAGGAAATTAAAAGCGAACAAGAGTTAAATACTAATCTTGATCATTGGCTTTATTATCTCTGTGTTCTTCCCTAATATTATCCCGCTTTTTTGGGGGATATTGAAGTAATGCTTGAGCAAGATAATGACCGGTGTAGGATTTTTCACATTTAGCCACGGTTTCCGGTGTTCCTACCGCGATTAATTCTCCTCCCTTGTCCCCTCCTTCTGGTCCTAAATCAATAATCCAATCGCTACAGCGAATCACGTCGAGATTATGTTCGATGACGATAATCGAATTACCTTTATCGACCAATCTTTGTAACACATCTAAGAGATGATGCACATCATAAAAAGATAACCCCGTAGTCGGTTCATCAATCAAATATAGGGTTTTTCCCGTGGCCCGTCGGGATAATTCGGCCGCTAATTTCACCCTTTGCGCTTCCCCACCGGATAAAGTGGGAGCGCTTTGACCGAGTTTACAGTATCCTAAACCCACATCCACGAGAGTTTGTAATCTGGTGGTGGCCCGAGGGACATTTTCAAAGACTTTTAATGCTTCCTCGATCGTCATATCTAAGACATCGGCGATCGAATAACCTTTATACTTAACCTGTAGGGTTTCTCGATTATAACGCGCCCCTTTACACACATCACACTGCACATAGACATCGGGGAGAAAATTCATCTCGATCACGTTTACCCCTTGGCCTAAACAAGCTTCACAGCGTCCTCCCTTAACATTAAAAGAAAACTGCCCCGCTTTGTAACCCCTAGCTTTTGCTTCGATGGTTTCGGTGAAAATCTCGCGAATAATGTCAAAAACCCCCGTATAGGTGGCAGGATTTGACCGAGGAGTGCGTCCTATCGGTGATTGGTCGATGACAATTACTTTATCAACTGCGTCCAATCCTTCCACTTTCTCTAATTCTTTGGGGAAGGGAGTTAAACGGGTTAAATGATGTTGTAAAGCTGGATATAATAACTCATTAATTAGGGTGGATTTGCCTGAACCAGATACCCCCGTAATCGAGACTAATTTTCCTAAAGGAATCGTTACATCAATATTTCTTAGGTTATTTTGATGGCAATTTTTTAAGACTAAAGCATTACCATTCCCGTGCCTTCTTTGGGGAGGAGTTTCAATAACTTTGCGTCCCGATAGGTATGACCCTGTTATCGATTTTTTGGACTTTAAAAGGGTTTTAAAACTGCCTTGACAGATGATTTCTCCTCCATGAATCCCCGCTTTGGGACCGATATCGACCACATAATCGGCTGCCCGAATCGTTTCTTCATCGTGTTCGACGACGATTAAAGTATTACCTAAATCTCGCAATCTTTGCAGGGTTTCTAACAGTTTACTATTATCTCTTTGGTGTAATCCGATGCTAGGTTCATCGAGGACATATAACACTCCTGTTAATCCCGATCCAATTTGAGTAGCTAATCGAATTCGTTGGGATTCTCCCCCGGATAAAGTCATCGCAGGTCGATCGAGGGTAAGATAATCTAATCCCACATCGATTAAAAATTGTAGTCTCGCTTTGATTTCTTTGAGAGCTAACTCCCCAATTAATGCTTGTCTTGGGGTTAAATGACAATCATTAATTCTCTGCAAACAATCCCGAATCGGAACTCCGGTAAAATCCGTGACCGAATATTCTCCTAAACGTACCGATAAAGCTTCTGGTTTTAATCTTTTTCCGTGACAAACTTCACAGGTTTGGTTAACAATATATTTCTCTAGTCTTTGTTTAATAACTTCCGAGGTGGTTTCTTGATAATTCCTATCTAAGATATTGATAACTCCCGCAAATTCTCGATAGTAACCGCGACCAGTATCGTAACGGTAATCATCTTCAAAATAGATCGGTTCTTTACTCCCATAGAGAATTATATCCTGCTGGGTTTTTGTTAGTTTCTGCCAAGGAGTTTGGATTTCAAAACCTAAAGCTTGCCCTAAACCGTAGAGGAGAGAAAGATAGTAAGAATTATCCTTATCTGACCAGGGGGCAATAGCAGAATAAACTGGCTGTTTCGGGTCGGGAATGACTAAATCTGCCGAAAATTTCCGTAAACTGCCCAATCCGTGACAGTTGGGACAAGCACCATAGGGAGAATTAAAAGAGAATAAACGGGGGGATAATTCTTCCATAACTGCCCCGTGTTCGGGACAGGCAAATTTTTCAGAAAAGACAATTTCTTTGGTAACTTCGGGATTATCTTCGTTATTCTCATCGAGAATTTCCACAATCGCTACACCATCGGAGTGCTTTAAACAAGTGGTTAAAGAATCCACCAATCTTTCCTGTAAACCCTCTTTTTTGATCAGGCGATCAATAACAATTTCGATATCATGAAGATGTTTTTTATCTAACTCGATGCCCTCGGATAATTCTACTACCTTACCGTCAATCCGCACCCGGGCAAAGCCTTGGGATGCCAAACTAGAGATTAATTGCTTATGGGTGCCTTTTTTGCCGCGAATTACTGGAGCTAAGATTTGAAACCGGGTTTTATCGGCTAATTCCATCACTCGATCGCACATTTGATCGATGGTTTGGGGGGCAATATTGCGATCGCAATGGGGACAATGGGGTTCCCCAGCACGACCGAACAATAAACGCAAGTAATCGTAAATTTCCGTAACAGTTCCCACACTAGAACGGGGATTGTGGGAAGTGGATTTTTGGTCAATGGAAATAGCCGGACTTAAACCCTCGATCGCATCCACATCGGGTTTATCCAATTGTCCTAAAAATTGACGCGCGTAGGCGCTGAGGGACTCCACATAGCGGCGCTGTCCCTCGGCAAAAATAGTGTCGAAAGCGAGGGAAGATTTGCCCGATCCCGAAACTCCCGTAAAAACAATCAACTGATTGCGGGGTAATTCGAGATCAACATTTTTGAGATTGTGTTGTCGGGCGCCACGGATACGGATTGAGTCAGTTTGAGCCATCGGACGGTGCCAAGTAGTCCTTAACAATCATAGCCTTGACGAATGGGTTTCAGCTACTAAAAAACCAGTCTTCTATCATATCAGAAGATTATCGGGGTTAAACTGCCCGTTCGAGAAACTCGCGCAGATCTCGATCGGCCCCAGGACAACAGCTATGACTCGTTTCTTCTTCTAAATGGGCTAAAACCGGGCAATTAATCCGATAATCTGGTTCTTTTGACCGTTCTAGCCGCAATTCGTACACTTGTTTTTCCAGTTGTTCAATGCGGTCCACCAAAGCGCGAATAGCCACCGCTTCCGAGTCGGGTAAATCACCGTGTTCGAGGGGTTGCACCCGCGTCCCAGCGCGATAGATTAAACGACCGGGTACACCAACAACGGTACAATCGGCGGGAATATCGCGCAGCACCACAGAACCAGCGCCGACGCGAACGTTATTACCCAGATAAATATTACCTAAAACCTTAGCCCCGGCGCCGACGACCACATTTTCCCCTAGAGTCGGGTGACGTTTACCGCTTTCTTTCCCCGTCCCTCCTAAAGTAACTCCTTGATAGATGAGCGCATAATCACCGACAATGGCGGTTTCTCCGATGACAACTCCCATGCCATGGTCGATAAAAACACCCTGACCAATTTGGGCGCCGGGGTGAATTTCAATACCAGTCAGAAAACGGGCAAGATGGGAAATTAAACGGGGAATAAAGGGAATCCCGATCTGATATAGCCAATGGGCGAAGCGATGGCACAGTAAAGCTTGTAATCCAGGATAACAAAATAGTACCTCTAACCAGTTGCGGGCAGCGGGGTCACGTTCAAAAATGATCTTGAAATCGGCTAGGAGAATAGATAACACGAGTCTTGATTCCATATTGATCGAGCTTATACTAAACCATGTTATCACTCCGGTAAATGAGCCGTTCAACTAAAAGGCGATCGAGTAAACCGTTTTCTTAGTTCACTTTTACTACCCTTGGCCAAATTTTGAAGATATCCCTAATTTCTCTCTTGTTTAATCTTCTTTTAACTTAGGTCTGAAAAAATGCAATTGTTTAGCCTTTTTTTGCAGGTTTTCAGCTAAAAATATGATTCATGCTATCTATCGTCACCATTGGAAATTTCTATTAACCTTGCTGTCAATTGCTGGCAGTATCAATATTGTTACTGAATCGGCCTCAGCTTTAAATATCACCCGATTGAGCAGTCTTGGCAATAGTACAAATGCTGCTAATAACTTCGGGGCAGAAATCCCCGCTTATGACCCAGCTAGTCGAAAATTATTCGTAATCGGTCCCAATAATCGTCTAGATATTGCCGATATCAGCAATCCCGCTAGTCCAATTCGCTTACCCTCGATCGATCTTAGCTCCTACGGTGCGGGGGTTAACAGCGTTGCCATCAAAAATGGTATCGTGGCCCTGGCCATGGAAGCTAATCCCATTACCAATAACGGCAGTGTGGTCTTTTTCAATACTAATGGTGTCTTTCAGAGTCAGGTGACTGTGGGCGCTTTACCAGATATGTTAACCTTTACTCCTGACGGTAATCGGGTTTTGGTCGCTAACGAAGGGGAAGCGAGAGGAGCGATCGATCCCGATGGTTCCGTTAGTATCATTAACCTTAACCTTAGCACTGGTATTCTCAATCCCACGGTCAACACCGCTACTTTTGATAGTTTTAATGGTCAAGAGAATGCTTTAAGAAATCAGGGAGTCCGTATTTTTCCCGGTCAAACGGTTTCCCAAGAGGTGGAACCAGAATACATCACCGTTTCCGACGATGGAACCACTGCATGGGTGGCTTTACAGGAAAATAATGCTATTGCCGTAGTCGATATTGTTAACGCTCAAGTCACCAGTATTTTACCTTTAGGAGCCAAAAATTTTAACGCACCGGGTAATGGGTTCGATCCTAGCGATCGAGATGGAGGGGTAAATATTAATAATTGGCCGGTTTTTGGCTTATATCAACCGGATACGATTGCTACCGTTACCATCGCCGGACAAACCTATTTAATTACTGCCAATGAAGGAGATACTAGAGATGAGGCTGGACGAGTTTCTACTCTAACCTTAGACCCCACTGTTTTCCCTAATTCGGCCACATTGAAATTACCCCAAAATCTCGGCCGTTTAGATGTTTCTAGCATCGACGGACGTAATGCCCAAGGTCAATATAGCCAACTTTTTGCCTACGGTGGTCGTTCTTTTTCGATTTGGAATGTCACTAATGGACTGTCCCAAGTCTTCGATAGCGGCGATGATTTTGAACAAATTTTAGCGACTTTTTCAGCAACTCCCCTAACTGCTAGTATTTTTAATTCCGATGGTACTCCTATCAGCTTCGATACTCGTAGCGATAATAAGGGGCCGGAACCGGAAGGGTTAGCATTGGGAACTGTGAGGAATCGTCTCTATAGTTTTGTGGGAATAGAAAGGGCTGGCGGTTTCATGGTTTATGATATCACCAACCCTAGTCATCCTTTGTTCACCAATTATATCAACGATTGGCAATTAGGCGATATCTCTCCCGAAGGATTATTATTTATCCCCGCTGCCGATAGTCCCAATGGTACTCCCCTGTTAATTGTTGCCAATGAAGTTAGTCGTAATGTGGCGATTTATTCCGTCAAACCTGTCCCCGAACCTAGCGCAGTTTTAGGATTGCTAACCCTCGGATTAGCTGGTTATAGTTTGAAAAAAAGAGGGAATTGCTAATTAGGGTATGCTGAACAAATCTAAAAACCTTAATTGCTAGGCATGGGAGTGATCAGGGGGAAAATTCAGGTGCTTTTTCCCCGAAAATTAGGTAATTGACCCCCTGAAAATGGGTAAAACCCTACACCCTACACCCCACACCCTGCCCCCACGAGAAACTTTTTGCCGCAAACCCTAATCACATCCCGTAAAATGGTAGCGCCTCCGACCAATGGGGGCGTTTTCCCGTTTGCCAGTCCAAATGGGCTAAATCGAGGATAGCGGGGGCATTTATGCCTAAATAACTGGGTGTAGCTAATCTTTGATAGGGAATAGTTAAGTTTTCTAAAGTGTGCTGCCATTGTTCTGGAGTCATCAGGCTATCAGCTAAATAAACCCGATTACCCCGATAGATGCCCACATACAATTGTCCCCTAGTGGCGGGCATTTCTAGGGCTAGATGGGTATCAAGGGGATAAAAATCCCGTTGTGACCAAGCAAAGGCCGCTAAACTGGAGACGGTAAAAATCGGTAGCTGTAATTGTTGTGCTAGGGTTCTAGCGGTGACTATACCGATGCGGGTACTGGTAAAGCTCCCCGGCCCCTTAGCAGTGGCTAGAAAGGCTAAATCAGCCCATTTTTGCGGGGCTAGGAACTGTTTTAGATAGGGGTGGAATAGGTTCGATAAGTCCCTGTCTAAGTCCCAAGTTTGTTGACGACTATCATCGCTGAAATTAGAGAGGGCCAGTCCTAGTTGGGGACTGCTGGTATGCAAGGCTAATCCATAGACAGGGGAAGGCAAGTCAATCTTTCTGTATCAGTAAGTTTTTATGGGTCGCCTGGGATTCGAACCCAAGACCAATCGGTTAAAAGCCGAGTGCTCTACCGCTGAGCTAGCGACCCGTTTCGTGTTCTGCACACGATTTATCAATATAACATCTTATCTGGGCTAAGTCAAGGGGTAATTTAAATTTGATTGACTCGCATTTCCACGATCGCCTCGCGGCTACTCTGGGGTTCTAAGTAGGTCAAATGTTCGCCTGTGTTGAGGGCGTTGCGGGGAGCGCTCCAGGGTTCGAGACAGATATAATTTTTATCTTTCAGGGTCCAAAAAACTATAGTTGTATAGAGATCGTCGTAACCGAGGACAATTTGGCGCTGATGATAGGAATCACTAAAACTACTTTGATGGCGCGTAATTTGCAGAAAAGCGGCATCAATTTCTTCGAGATTAAAGTCAAAGTTGCCAGAATAGGAATGGAAGGTTTTCGTTTGTTGATCGAGGTATTGGGAGGAGGGAATATCAAAGGATAATCGGGTTTTATCGGTGACTTGAAAATAGGGATGAAATCCGATAGAAAAGGGCATTTTTTCGGGGGAAAGATTAATTACTTTTTGGTGAATTTTGAGGCTGTTTCCTTGCAGTTGATAGGTAAAGATTAATTGAAAATCAAAGGGATAGACTTGACGAGTGGCTTCACTACTGTTTAATTCTAGGGTTAAACTAGCGGCAGTTTCGCTGCTTTGTTTGCTGACTTGCCAGGGTAAATCACGAGCAAATCCGTGTTGTTTCAGGGTATAGTTTCGGCCTTGGTGTTGATAGGTATTATCGGGTAAGTTGCCACAGATAGGAAATAAAATCGGGACTCCTCCTCGGACGCTGAGGTTAGGATCTTTGAATCTTTCTCTGTCCAGATAGAAAATATCTTCTCCGCAAATTTGCCAACGGGTGATGATTCCTCCTCTAGCGGGAACCACTTCCAGATAAGCGTCAGCTTCTTCATCCTTGAGACAATAGGTAAGGTATTGATTTTGGTTCTGAGTGATAGTAAAGGTCATATCAGTTATCAGTTATCAGTTATCAGTCATCAGTTATCAGTTATCAGCTAACATAGAACGTAGGTTAGGTTGAAGCATGAAACCCAACACCCGATCATGTTACGCTACCACTAACCCATCCTACAAATAATTGTGCCTCCCTACTTAGCTTAACCAATGAGGTTTTAGATTCGGCCTTTGTGAATAAGCTGGGATAAACTAGCTTGAGATGAAAATTTGGGTAAGAAAATAGGCAATGGTGGCGCTACCAATCGGTACAGTGAGATTATCTATACCTAGTTTCGAGAAAGTTTCTAGAATAGTAGCTACGATCGCTGTTAATAAAGATACTAAAATAATTGGCGGATTAATGCCATTAACAAAAGATAAAATAATCAAGCTGACTAAAAAGCTGACTCCTAACATAGTCAGGGAACCTTCCAGACTTTTGCCACTGCCGAAAATTTTGTAGGGATGTTGACCGAAATTTTGTCCGACTAGGGCTGCTAATCCGTCTCCTAAAGCCATAATTAAAATACCCATTGCTGCGTATTCGGGGTGAGAAATTGGCCAAAAATAAGCCACGAGAACACCGATACTAACAGCATAAAAAAAAGTTCCCCAACTGCGGCGACCGACACTATTAAGACTGGGTAAAATGGGGAAAAAATAGGATAGGATAGCGATAGTTGCCGCTAGGATTGCGGCAGTTATTCCCACCCAAGCGGGGATATTTAACCACCAAGCAAAAAGGATGACGTTTCCCGTGCCAATGTGGACAACTTTGCGGGTAATTTCGCCATCGGTACTGAAAACCCTTTTTAATTTTTCAGCGATCAGAATCAGAACAGCTAGATAACAGGCGACCAAACCGATCGAAAATAGGAGAGAGTGGGATAGTTCCACGTGGCAAAAGCGAAAATTGACTATCTATTTAGTTTAGGCGATCGAGGTGACATTGATGAAAGGAATTTTTATTGGCTTAATTGAGGGATATAGACGGTTTATTTCGCCGCTATTTCCCCCTTCCTGTCGTTTTCAACCCACCTGTTCCCAGTATGCCATGGAAGCGATTGATCGCTTCGGTGTGCTGCGGGGTTCTTGGTTAGCAGTCAAGCGTATTCTCCGTTGTCATCCCTTTCACCCCGGAGGTTACGATCCTGTGCCTCCCTGTAGCCACAAGCACCATTAAAAGCCACAGTAGTTATCTCAATGGTGAGATAAGAGGTTTTCGTTTTGGGGATTCAGGAGTCAATAGTAAACTAGGTTATACTTCATCTTTAGGGTAAAGTCTGTAAAACTCTTGATATTTTTAGACCCGTTGATGATTGCCTATTTTCTTTGTGGAAAACGCTCGATATCGGCGATACCATAAAAGATAATCTGTTTATCTTTTAAACGTAGTCGATCGATCCTTAATTGAGTACCATCGAGAGCAAATTTATCTAAATCCATGAGGTTGTTAACATGGCTGATTAAAGCTTCTCCTAAAGCTTTCGATCTTTCGTCCCCTTGGTAAACCACATCAACAAATTGAATTTTTCGCCGTTCTTCCACAACCACAGCCGTGGTCATTTCTAGAAGAATTGGTTCTTCTTCTGCCAATTTAATTAGACTTTTCAGAGTTAAAGTTTTATCGTCATTGAGAATTAATTCCGTGTTCTGACAGTGAATTGATTTACCTTCGTACTCTAATCTTTGCAGTTTTTCGACAATAAAAGGTGTATTAAAAGAGGTGGTTAAGTCGTCTTCCGTTAAAACTACCCGCAAAGTGGCCCGCGTCGGTTGACGGAGTTTCACCTGTCCGGTAAAAATGGCACTAAAATCGATCGCCACCGCTTGCACATACAATTCCATGGCTTCGATGCGTAGGCCATTGTACATGAGCATCGACTGACCGATAAAGTCAAAACCGTCGATACTGCCTTGCAGTAATTTGGCTACGGGTTCGGCGCGGACAGTCGCTGTCAGCTTGCCTGTGCGTTTGAATAATGCAGCGATCGCAGCACTCACCACTTTACTGATGAGTTGATCGCCGCTCTGATTGGGAAAAGGTAAGCTACCAAACACGCCTGCTGTCATATCTCTCATAGGTGGGACTGCAACGATCTTAACATTATTTAAAGTTTCTTTACATATCGTTTTATTAATCAGGATGATAAGCAATCTGTATGATTCTGTAGAGGTTATAAATTTTTAGCGGTCTATCGCTTGCGAGGGGATAGGATCGAAAAACGCTACTATCCCAGTGATATAGCGTTTTTCACTTAGAAAATCGGGGTTAAAAACGTGGTTGCCATTTCAGATCAACAACCGTTAGCCGCTACCCACAACCACAGCGATCGAGTGGCGGTATTATTAGACCTCTTGCAAAAGTCTTAAGTCGATCCTTGTACAGCAACATTTTTGAAGATTATCAACTACTAATAAATAATTAACTGAAAGTCCCTCCCATTATTGTTTCTATGGTTTGTTTTCGGATTTATGCAAGAGGTCTATTGATGGGATATGGGGAAGTGGAGAGTTACGAGGACTTCGCCAACTATAATGAACAGGCCTTAAATCTGCTGACGGCTAAGTTCGCTCCTGTGCCGACTTGGGTTTATCCTCCCCTAGCGAAATTATTGGCTATATTTGACCTGCACGAATGGCAGCACCAACATAATCACTTTATTTCGCCCCATAACCACATTTTCGAGCATCAAAGACAGGAAATTGAGCGCAATTTACAGGCAAAATGGGGTAATCGGGTGGAGGTATTCAAAGCGTTTAACTTCTGCGCGCCTTTTTTACCGGCACAGGTGTTAACGGAAATCCGCGAGCGGGGATTTGAGAAAATTTTGATCTATCCTCTCCTCGTGGTTGATTCTATCTTTACCAGTGGCATTGCGATCGAACAGGTTAATAAAGCTTTAGCTCAAGGACAAACGGGGGAACATTGGGTTAAAGGATTGCGCTATATTCCCTCGTTTTATAACCAACCTGCTTATATAGATCTAATGGCGCGGTTAGTGGAAGAAAAAATCGCTGCTGAGGTAGCTAGTAGCTGTCTTCCCTCGCAAATTGGCATTATTTTGATGAATCACGGTTGTCCCCACGAAGCTAAGGGATTTACGTCGGGAATCGATGAAAGTCAAGCTTTATACGAGTTAGTCCGGGAAAAATTAATCTATCGTTATCCCTTGATTTCTGTGGGTTGGTTAAATCACCAAACCCCCCTAATCAAATGGACGCAACCGAATGCAGAGTTAGCGGCGAAGAATTTAATCGAATTGGGGGCCAAAGCTTTAATTTTCATGCCGATTGGCTTTGCTACGGAAAATCACGAAACTTTACTGGATGTGGAGCATATTATCGAAGCTTTACGCCGTAAACACGACCAGGTTAATTATGTGCAGATGGCCTGTGTCAACGATAACCCCGAATTTTGCCGGATGGCTGCCGATTGGGCCGAGGAACATATCGAAGCTTTGCTATCACAAGAGGCTTTATCTGTCAATAGTTCTGTAACAATTCCTCACATTCATTCCGATCACCATCATCACCACGGACACCACCACCATCATTGAAAATCAGTCCTACCACTTGTCACTTTTGGAAGTATAATTTATAATTGTGCTTTCCTGGGTACGTAGCTCAATGGATAGAGCATCCGCCTTCTAAGCGGACGGTTGTAGGTTCGATCCCTACCGTACCCGTTATTGTTAACTAGGGAGGGGAAATTCTCTCCTCTCGTCCCGGGGACAATCGCTTTGATGCGGTGAGTGTCGAATTAGGGTTTGCTGAAAAAGTTTGTTGGTGGGGTAAGGAGTCAGGAGTCAGGAGTCAGGAGTCAGGAGTCGGGAGTTTCAGGCTTTGTTACCCGCTCTTTTTTGTACCAAATTATGTACTACAAGAAGGATAATGCAAGGTTTTTGATGGTCTCAATCCGATTTTCGCAGCATGAACATCGGATTTTAACAGGTCAAAAGCCTTATTTTAAAAGGGTTTTACCATTATTCAGCAAACCCGAATTAGGTCAGTTGAGTCCTGTCGGTTGATATTGTACTAAATCCGTTGAGTACAGACTAGTTATGAGGAGAGGCAAAAGGCAAAAGGGAATAAATAATCAGTTTTTAATAACTGGATTTAGTATTAATTGTGTTTAGTTTGCGATCGAGTTGATAGTTTAAGGGAGAAGGCAAGGGCAAACCCCACATACTGCACCACAATCCCTCACGGAAGCGGATAGTTCGCCTAAGAAGAGGTAAAACAGGAGAAAACAACTTTCCCTGTCAATCCCTAAGCTAGGGAAAAGAATGTAAAGATTTATTAAACTGTAACTTTTAATACAGTTGTGTGGGGGAAGTGTGTGTTGCTGTCTTCGTTGACCCCCAGTTTTGGCAACTGTTCTCGGTGTGAGAGGAGGAGGCAGATTTTGCTGCCGTTTCCTCCTGATAGCTAAGACAGGATCAATTTTTGCGGTAAAAAATCTTACTGCCTTGGTCACTGACAAAATGACAATTGCGGTAGGACCGCCAGAGAGATTTGAAAATCGGTTCTTTCGAGACGCGATAATAGTCTCCTAAGACGGGACGGATAGCCTCGGTTGCTTCTTGGAGATGATAGTGGGGAATAGTGATAAAAATATGATGGGCGACGTGAGTACCAATTTGGTGATGGATGGGATTAAAGATGCCATAATCGCGATCGATGGTAGAAAGCGCCCCTTTGAGAAAGTACCAGTCTTGACCGCGATACCAGGGAATATCATCTTCAGTGTGGTGTAGGAATGTCACCAGGTCCAACCAAACCACAAAGACGATATAGGGCATGATGTAGTAGTTAAACAGAAACCAAAAGCCGTGGCTAATACCCACCCCGATTAATAGACCTAACATAAAGGTACAGCAAACGGTGCTAGTCAGTACCTGCCACCGTTCCGAGGGGCGAAAGAGGGGGCTTTCGGGCATAAAATGGGACCCCTGTTTATTAGGAGAACGACGGAAAAGATATAGGGGATAAACAAATAAAATTAGCTGGAAACGAGCTAATTTTTCGTACCAAGCCATATTGTTATACTGGGTTTCCGTGACGGGATACCAACTTTCATCGGTGTCGATATTGCCAGTATTAGCGTGATGGGTGCGATGACTGATACGCCAACCGTGGAAAGGTACGAGAATGGGAGTATGACTGAGATGACCGATTAAGTTATTTAACCAACGATAACGGGAAAAGGAACCGTGACCGCAATCGTGACCGACGACAAATAAGGCCCAAAACATGGTTCCCTGCATAAACCAAAAAAGGGGGAAGAACCAAGCTTGATTAATCTGGTAAGTTATCCAGTAAAGTAGGGTAATAATGCCAATATCAAAAAAAAAGTAGGCTAAAGAGCGAAAAACGCTTGATTGGAAGCAACGGTCTGGGATAGCTAGACGGACATCCTGTAGGGTAAATGGTAAAAATTCTCTTTCTAGGGTGGGTTTAGGTAGGGTTTGGGACACTAGGTTATAACTCAAGATGGATAACAGGGCAGTATTGACGAAAGCTTGAGTAGCTCAATTTTTCTGTTTGTCGATGCGCTATTTTTTCTCTATCTCAGCTAGGAGCGGATAAGACGGAGCGATCGAGCGAATTTCGTCTAACTCACTGGAATTTTATTGTAGGGCTTAATGTAACTTAACAAAAGCCCCTGGGGAAAGTTAATCAGGTTCTCCCCCTGTCTGTCCGTCTGTCTCCTTGGGCATCTAGTACAATAAAGATGCAACTGGCAAAAGATTTAATAGACTGGCTCTTCGGTTCGTGTTATGCAATGGACGAGGTTATAAGGGATGAAACCATTATAGAGAAAGACATTGCTGCGATTTTTGTCAATTGTTTTCACTCTAGAACGAACTAATCAATTAAATCTCTTGCCAGATAAGGATTTAGTCGATTTATGCTACCCTATCGAACCATAACAAGTAACGAAGAACCAGATTTTAGAACTCTACTCTAATCCGGGTTCCAATCTCCATGAAGGTCTGCTGCGACGGCGCAAGGCTAAGGGTGAATTGTGGTAAGGTAAGGGGAAATTTGCTAAGTAAGTAGTTGTGTCTCTGGGGTGACATTTGCACCCCAGAGACAGGGAGAACACAGAGAGATATTTATTGGCTACTGGAATTAAAGTATGGGATTATTTTTTGTTAGGTTTAAGCCAAATTTCTTGATGAGAACTCTGTTTTTATTGTTTATCTGCTTGTTTTGGGGTAAAACAACTCTTGCAGAAACCTTACAAACGAGAAATTTTATTGTCAAGATTACTAGAAATTGTCCTGAAGGAGAGGTAGTGTGCAACAATGTCTCCTACACTGGAACAAGTTTAAGAACCGCAGAATCCATTAAACTTACTGGGAGAACTGTTTATCGCTTGTGTTCAGATAGGGTTACTCCCTGTCAATTTCTTGGCTACGAGTTTATTAATGGAAATTATCGTTACTTTGTCACAGAAAGTGGTATGATAAGAGTTTATAAAAACGGCAAGCTCTTACTTGAAGAAACTGGTTCATGGCAGGATTAATCGTTTAATCAAAACTGATTAAATTTTCTTTCAAGTAAGTATATAAGAATTGCAGGCGCAGAGTGGAGTTCTCTCCTGTTGACTCTGATCACGCTAAAATCCTGTAGCCACCTTGCCACCTTGCATTAAACTCTTGTTTACTGATCCGGCTATATTCACCCTTATGTTCCTTATATTGTGATGTTAAGGTACCCCAAGGGTCGTGGGCTATCCAGTCTTCAGCTTTTTGGTCAATCAGCATAATAATATGGCCACCAGAAGGATTTGTGATCGGACCTTTATGCAATATGTTTACCACAACAGGAAAACCAGCCTCTACCAAGTCCTCAACAAAGGGTGTATCCCTATCAGTCATCCATTTAGTATTGAATCCGTACAGCTTTATAGCCTTGGTCTGAACCGAGTGATCAGGGCTGTCGCCGATAGAGAAGACTTTTTTGAGATAGCCATCATCACTATCAAGACCTGGTTTACCAATCATCCGCAACAACCAATCTAAATACATCGCATTACTACTACTATTGCAAGTGCGATGTGCATCCCTGTAGTTATCGCGCTGGCTGAAATACCTAGTTTTTGTCTCAAGATTTAAGGTTTTCCCTGAAGGCAGATATTGGGTTAATCTGTCTATTTGTCGTTGTACTGCTGGATTGGCGTGCTTTAATGGTGACTCCTTAACCACTTCGACTTTGCTAACCTGATCGCTAGATTCTCTCGCTGCCTTGCCTGTTTCGGGTTGTGCGGCTAACTCTTCTGTATGCAAAGGTGTAGAAGGTAATTCTTTGATAACTTGACAAGCTTTATCGTAATAACGTTGACGATCCGCTAGTCCGTTATAACCACCATTAACCTTTTTTGTTACCTCTCTAACAGTTCCACCCCGATCGCAAAGAGCATTCATGTTTTTATTCTTCCACCAAAATCCAGCACTGGTAAAAGGATAATTGGCACCAACGTAATCTGCGCCATCCATCACCTTGGAATCATTAATAAAACGAGAAAAAGCTTGATAATTATACTTACCAGTCAATTGAATTGCACCTGCTCCGCGATACTTTTTCCCTTCACCAATTTTCGTATTACCTAGCTCTTTTGCTTTAGGATAGGGGGGATCATATGTTCGTTGAGCAGGTACTTGGCTCGGCCCCCAAATTTCCGTCATGTATTGCAAACCTCCACTTTCATGGGCTGTTTGGCTGAGAAAATGTCTAATTCGCGGCACTGTATTAATTTCAAATCGCTGTAAACAAGAGTTTAAGTCATTGAATTGTTGATCACTCATTTTACGTCCATAGACAGACTCAGCTTGCTGACGAGTGACAAGATTAACGCCTTGATGCTGACTTGATTCTGGCGCGGATACAGATGATAGGCTATTGTCTTTGCTAGATTCTTGCCAAGGTAAATGCCAATGAGCCGACCAAAGATACCAAGTGCCAGCACCGTAGTCTAACTGCACTAGGCAATGTCCGTCAATTCCTTCTGAATACTTGAGGACTTTGTACTCTTTGCCGGCAGGAACTTCTTTTTTCTCGTTTTCACCGAGCTCTGATGAATCAATGGGTTGCTTTTTCAGATAGGTTTTAATGGTTGCTTTAATCTTTGTATTGGGGGGGGCAGCGACCAAATCTTCACGATTCTGGGTTACTGATAAGGTTGAGGTGACAGGTTTCGCCGGCTCAGAAATTTGAATTTCATCAAGTAAGGCTTTTCCGTTAGTCTGTTGACTTAGCCAATCTTGATTTTGGATCAGCCAGTTTTTTATGGAATTATTTCCCCCATCTACTCCATCCCTTTCGTACTCGTCAATAGCTTGCGCTAGTCCTTTCCGCTGCTCAACAGCAAACAAATCCTTGAGGATATCATCCCTTGATTGAGAATTGCCAAGGCCAATTCTAGCGATCGCCCGATTCATTTCGTACTTCCAGCCCTCCGTTGATGCCCCCGGTATTCGTAGTTCGATGGCGCGATCGAGATAGGAGATGGCTTTGTCTAAATCAGGAGGCTGTGAACTGATATAAGCATAACCTAACTCTGCATTATACGAGGGATTATTGTTATCACTAGCTACCAGAGCCTCAAAAATCGGAATTGTTCTACTGAGCCGATCTTTAAATGTTAGAGTTCGCCTTCCCAAGCTACGGGCATCATGGGCAATATTAAAAACAATTTTTTTAACATCATCAGTAGCGCCTTCAAGTTTCTCTTGCATTTCTGATAATTCGGACTGATTTAGCCCGTTTTGAATCTGCTGGTTGACTAGATTGCGGATGTGTATTTTTTCTTCGAGTTCCTTGCACTGAGATTCTGCTTTCTCTTTGGCTAGGTCAGCGGTTTTTATCCGCTCCATTACCTTCTCTAATGCCGCATCTAGGATGGCTTTACCGCCGTAGCCGCCCACCAATCCAGTGACAAAAATTGTGATTTCCAAGCCTTGCTCGCCGCGTTGCTTAAGTTCTTGGGGTAAGACAGAATAGGCAATAAATGCCCCGCTTATTCCGACAAAAATTTCCGCCAAAAAGCCGGGGTTGAGATTATTGGGATTTTTCTTACTCCAAGACGGCAATTCTAACTCGCCGTCAAGCAATATGGAGTAAAGTAACCCGCCTAATGCCCCAGCCAATACCAGACTTAGATAGAGAGGATTTATATTTATATTTATATTTTTGAAGAAACCAATAATATTAATGGCTTTGACGACTTGGATACACTCTAAGGTTCTTTTTGGATCTGGTGGACAGGGAGACGTACTTGTAAGACTGATTAACCAAGCAAAGCCCAGAGCCATAACAAGTCCAAAGGCAAAGGTAAGAATGAAATTGACAGTTTTTTTGGGGTAGGAAAATTTAGAGAAAGGTTTTTGTTCTGGTTTGTTCATGAACTTAGACTCGAAAACTTAGTTTGTTTACTGTTGAAAAATTAGTTTTATCGGCGGGTATTAATTGGCTTAGATGACTCAATCTCGCTGTTAATTATCCGTCGCAATTATCCTGTCCGTTGCTGCTATCTTTATTCAAAGAGCGGAGCGACTTACCTAATAAATCTCCTAACTTACCATTTAGTAAAGATTGGATCAGTAACATACCACTTGTGTAAAGCCTTAACTTGTTAATCCCTTCTCTATTTCCATTTGCGATCAGAAAGCAACCAGCATCAAAGTAACCACAACAGTCAGTCCTATCGGCACTAAAGGGAAACTGCTGGTACTTGACGGTGGATTTGATCGGGAAGGATCAGGGGAAGACTGAGCGACAATAACAGGCTCTGTTTGGCTGGGTTGTATTGGTCTCATGTAGCAAAGATTCAGGTCGGGAATTGCCAGCGATCATAACATTTATGGTTCTTCGGTGGACAATATGTTAACAAAAATTTGTAACCGTTTAGGGGTAAGGCTGTTTCATTTAACCCCATATTTCGCACTTCAGTCTTATTCTTTGTATGATAAGTTTAACTTATATAGTAGTGATTGATCTCTGTGTTCTTTGTGTCTCTGTGGTTCGTTCCACGCACTCGTCCGCAAGACCGTATCTTAGAATACATTTTACCCACCAAACCCGGGAGAGCCAACGGATTTAGTATTAGAGCTAATTGGCTGTTAAAACCCAAAAAAAGGGCGAACAAAATTCACCCTAACAGACAAAATAATCATCCTACAAAGTACCGATAAACTGATCAATGCGATCAAATCCTTTTTCAATCGTCTTTAGGTCTGTAGCATAGGAAAGACGAATACAATCATCAGCACCGAAAGCAATACCGGGGATAGCAGCCACTTTTTGGGTTTCGAGGAGTTTCTGACAAAAATCCCGGGATTTTAAACCAGTTTGACTAATATCGATAAACACATAAAAAGCACCGTTGGGAGTAGGACAATTGAGTCCAGGCAGCGATCGCACTCGTTCTAAAATATACTGTCGGCGCTCGCTAAAAGCTTTGACCATTTCCTCGATGCAATCTTGGGGACTCTCCAAAGCAGCGATCGCACCGTACTGAGCAAAAGTGCAGACATTGGAGGTACTATGACCTTGGATCTTAGTCATAGCCTTGACAATTTCCACCGGTGCTGCTATGTAACCGACGCGCCACCCCGTCATCGAGAAAGCTTTAGCAAAACCATTACTAATAATACTGCGCTGAAAGATTTCCGGACCAAAAGCAGCGATGCTGCGGTGAATCGCGCCATCATAGAGGATTTTCTCGTAAATTTCGTCAGAAACCACTAAAATATCCTTTTCAACCACAATTTTTGCTAGAGCTGCGATTTCTTCGGGAGTATAGACAATACCGGTGGGATTAGAGGGAGAATTGAGAACAAATAATTTAGTTTTCGGTGTAATTGCCGCTTCTAGCTGTTCGGGGGTGATTTTATAGTGATTCTCTAAGCTAGTGTTCACTATAACCGATGTTCCCCCCGCTAACGTCACCATTTCAGGATAACTCAACCAGTAGGGTGCGGGAATAATTACTTCGTCCCCCGCTTCAATTAACGCCATGATTAGATTATAGAGAGACTGTTTACCGCCATTGGTAACGATGACATTATCGGCATTGTATGCTAGTTGATTATCCCGCAGCAATTTCTCAGCGATGGCTTTTCTTAACCCCGGTTCTCCGGCAGCCGGTCCATAGCGAGTTTTTCCCTCATCGAGGGCCTTTTTCGCGGCAGCTTTGATGTGAGTGGGTGTGTCGAAATCTGGCTCCCCGGCGCTAAAACTACAGACATCTTCGCCGTTTCTCTTCATTTCCTTGGCCAGAGAGTCGATAGCTAGGGTAAGGGAGGGGGTGACTTGATTGACTCGTGACGCTAGTTTCATAGTATTCTACCCTGAAAGGGCTTTTCTGATGACCTACACAACCTTTAGTATTGTCCATCACCTCGATTGTTCTGGGTGTTTTTTTATATAATCTCCGGAATTGCGGCGCTTAGGGATGGGTGTGGGGTGTGGGG
>NZ_JADEXY010000082.1 GCF_015206885.1 Microcystis aeruginosa LEGE 91341
GGCACCCACCTTATCAAGGGGGGCAGGGGGGATCAAGGACAAAATCTATCTTCAATTTAATTGAAACCACTTACTTAATTGACGATTTTTACTTTTTACTTAATTTTATGTCTTTAACTCTCTCAGAACAACTCAAACGAGAACAATTATCCTACCCCCAAACTCTCCTCCATCATCTACAAAAGTTACGGCATTTTGTGACAGTGGAAGGAGAGGAAAAATTGCATCAGTGGAAAAACCTGATTGAAAAGGATAATTTTCAACCTAGCACCCGTAATTTAGCCTATTATCTCGCCCTGAGACAAGAAGATATCCGGGATTTACAATTAGCTTTAATGCCCTGGGGATTATCTTCCCTAGGCCGGATTGAATCGAAAGTTTTACCGACCCTCGATGCGGTAATTGCCACTTTAGGGGCGGTTTGTCATCAAGAATCCTCATTATTACCCAAACATCCCCCTTTAGAAGCATTTTTCCAGGGAGATCAACTTTTAGCTTCCCATAGCGCCGAAGTTTTCGGTCTGCCTTCCCCCCGGCGTCGGGTGCGAATTATGGTGACAATGCCGACGGAGGCGGCAACCGACCCCGATTTTATCGCTCAATTACTGCGTTGCGGGATGGACTGTATTCGCATTAATTGCGCCCATGATGGACCCAAAGAGTGGCAGGGAATGATCGAAAATCTGCGCGAGGCGGTCAAAAACCCCGAAAATTTAGTCAATGGACATACCTGTAAGGTTTATATGGACTTAGCCGGCCCAAAAATCCGTTTAGAACAGATTTTAGCCCCCCAGTCCCAAACCAGACTATATCAAGGGGATTTTCTCCTCTTAACCACCCAACCGCCCCACACTGCCCATCCCCAGTATTTTCAGGCTAATTGTTCCCAACCGGAAATTATTCCCCAAATTCCCGTCGGGGCGAAAGTTTGGATTGATGATGGTCATATTGGGGCTGAAGTTATTGCCATAATGCCGGAAGGTCTTTTACTAAAAATTACCCACGCTAGGGAGAAAGGGGAAAAACTCAAAGCAGATAAAGGCCTAAATTTCCCCGATACCGTCTTAAATATCGATCCTTTGACCGCAAAAGACCGGGAAGATTTAGATTTTATTGCCCAAAATGCTGATATTATCGGTTACTCTTTTGTACAAAAAGCCAGCGATATCGAGACACTACAGCTAGAGTTACAAAGTCGTTTGGGGGATGCTTGGCGACAAAAAGCAATTGTGGCCAAAATAGAAACACCTTTAGCCGTAAAAAATCTACCGGAATTAATCATTCATGCCGCCGGTAAACAACCTTTTGGGGTGATGATTGCCCGGGGTGATTTGGCCGTAGAAATTGGCTATCAAAGATTAGCAGAAATTCAAGAGGAAATTCTCTGGTTATGCGAAGCAGCCCATATTCCAGTAATTTGGGCTACCCAAGTCCTAGAAAATCTGGTCAAGAAAAGTATCCCCTCCCGGGCCGAGATTACCGATGCCGCTATGGCCGAAAGGGCTGAATGTGTCATGCTGAATAAGGGAGAATATATCCGCGAAGCGGTGACAATTCTCGATGATGTTTTACAAAGAATGCAGACCCACCAAGCTAAAAAAACGCCCCAATTACGCGCTCTCCATTCTTGGGTTTAAGCAGCTTCAGTTATCAGGAGTCAGTTATCAGGAGTCAGTTATCAGGAGTCAGTTATCAGGAGTCAGTAGCCGGTCGTCAGGAGTCAGTAGCCGGTCGTCAGGAGTCAGGAGATTATTTTTATTTATTCTCCCCAGTTCATAATTCACAATTCATGATTCATAATTCATAATTCACAATTCATAATTCACAATTCATAATTCATAATTCATAATTCATAATTCATAATTCACAATTCATAATTCCCCACACCTTTTCAACAGGATTGAGAATCAGAGGCAAATTAACGCATATTATTGACCGCACCACTAACCAAACCAGCGCTAACATAGCGACCATAACCATCAAGACGGTTTTGTTGAGCGATTCGAGAGGGATTATTGACGAGATCGGCAACTCCCACACCCATCATCACCACGGAGATAACTGCGATTAAGTAGTTACGGACAAAAGTTGGATTTTGGTGACTGACTAACATGGTTGTTACCTCTCTTTCCTGTCGATAACCTTAGAATACGAGAGGGTTTGGGGTGATGTCAGTCCCATAATTCTGGGTGACAGAAGTGGAAAAAAGTGGAATCCACAGACAAGCTATGATTTTTTGTCGATTAGAATCGGTAAATAGGGAATTGGGAACAGGAAAAGGGCAATATTCGTCGTCAATCTGGATAAATAATCGATAAATTCCCTAAAAACTCAGATATTCTCCAGAATATGACCTTAAAACCCGCGATTATGACCCTCAAATTTTTCTGGCCTTTAGTTTTAGGATTATCTATTGTTATTATTGACAATGGGCAATATTTGAGAGCAGAAACGGTAACTTTGAGCGCCAGTCAACAGCAACAACTGCGATCGCTAGATGCTAAGATTATTTTACCTAACTATATCCCCCCCGGATTTCAGGCCAGCGAGATTAAAATCCTCGCAGAAGAGGGGAAAGGATACGCAGTCCTCTTTGAAAATGCCGAGAATAGCTGTTTTTTGGTGGAAGGAATCGAAAACGCCAGGGGCGATGATGGTTTAGAATTAGAGGGAACCCTAGCACTCAATTCCCCACTATTTGGAGAAGGATACTGGCTTAATTATGGTACACCCAAAAACTCGGAATTAAGGCAACAATTCCCCGAACCCGATTTGTATTCCGATTGGATGAAAATGGGAGAATATTTTTATCGTCTCAGTGGGGCATTAATTGCCCGGGAGGAGTATGATTATCCTAATTGCCGTCAAGATATTTCCCCATCGGAAGCGGTTAAAATAATCGAATCTTTTGGAGATAACAATTAAATTGAATTTATCTACAGTCATTTCTAATCTACAACAAAAAGGCAAGGAGCAGTTAGCTTGGTCTGATTTTTGCTGGTTAGGATTAGTAATAATTTTGGGACTGGTTATTAGGTTAACACAATTAACGAGCAAACCTCCCTGGACGGATGAATTTGCCACTATGGTTTTTAGTATTGGCAATAATTACCAGACAGTGCCGTTAAATCAAATAATTTCCCTAGACACTTTATTAGCACCTCTTCAGAGCAACCATCAGGCAACTATTGCCGATGTAATTAAATTAGTTATTCAGGAGGACAATCATCCACCTTTATATTTTATTTTCGCCTATCTCTGGAATAAATTATTCTTTGCTCGGGGAGAATATGTATCTTTAGAAGGAATGCGATCGCTGGCAGTGTTTTGGGGAGTTATTTCGATTCCTCTAATTTATTTTATCAGTAAATTGGTCTTTAAATCTGGCTCGATCGCTTTTTTAGCGGCGATTTTAATGGCGGTTTCTCCCTACGCGGTTTTTATTTCCCAAGAAGCGCGTCATTATACTTTAGCGGTTGTATTTGTCCTCATATCTTTAGGCTGTTTTCTGAGGGCAAGCAGCAGAATTATCCACCACAAGAGAATATCCCATACTTTGGTTTTTTTCTGGTTAATTGTCAACTGTCTAGGGTTATTAGTCCACTATTTTTTTAGTTTAACTATCCTCGCGGAAGCGATAACTTTATTATGGATTTTATTCAAGCAAATCAAACAAAAAAACTTTTGGATAACTAATTGGTGGCGTTTAAGTTTAGTTTTTTTAGGTAACTTGAGCTTTATTATTATTTGGTTTATCACGTTTGTACCCAAAGATTATGGCAATCAGATGACTGGTTGGATTCAGAGAGACAATGATAGTTTTTTAGCCGTAATTAGCCCCTTTTTTCAATTGCTGGGAACATTAATCACTATGATTTCCCTGCTCCCTGTTGAATCAGAATCTTTAATAATTATCTTGATTTCTGGGGCAATAATGATCGGGTTTTTTCTCTGGATTATCCCACAATTTAAAACAGCGTGGCTAGACTCCTATAAACCCGAATTAGGCATTCTCTCGGCATTTTTTCTCAGTTCAATTGCCATTTTCTTTGTCATCACCTATCTCCTCTCGATCGATATTACCCGAGGAGCTAGATATAGTTTTGTTTACTTTCCCTCGGTAATTTTAATTCTGGCAATTTTATTAGATAATTGTTGGCAAAGGCAGCGGAAAAGAATAGTAATTATCGTCCTTATCATGGCTTTAGTTAGTTCCCTAAGTGTGACTTTTAATTTAGGCTATCGTAAGTATTATCGACCAGATAAATTAGTTACCACTATCGAAAATAATAACCGTTATCCGTTAGTAATTGCCACCAGCTATAGGAGTTTAGTGCAGGTAGGAGAAATGATGGGAATTGCTTGGGAATTTAACCAAAGATTTCCCGATAAAAACCCTAAGTTTATCTTAGTTAACTCAGAACAAAAGCCAAATTTTAATCTGTCATCTTCTCCCCCTTTTGAATTATGGTTAATCAATTTTCATTCTTCAATAGATTTATCGGACTGTCAACCTTCAGAGTTATCCTCCAATTATGTAACAGGTTATCAATATCAAAAGTTTCTCTGTGGGCGATCGATGGAGTATAATAATAAAGTTAAGTAGGGCTATTAACTATGATTATTTGGGTAAATGAACAGATTGATCCCTGTGGTTTAGTACAAGCTTGTATTGCCTGTCAAGATGAACAAGCGGCAAAAGATTGTCATCAAAGTTGGTTAACCAATCTTACGGACGAACAAAAACAAGCGGGGTGGGTGGCAGTTTTAAGAACCGTAGAATCCTGGGATGATGTACCAGTAAATGCTCTGAAGTTAAGTTATTAAGTCTCCTACAACAATCAAAAATCTTCCGTTAGGTGAAGAAACTCCGAGACAGGAGATATCTGCCTAAAATAAAAAAGAGGGCAGGTTTTACCCCACCCTTTGATCTTATTTTAAACGAATTACTAACCGGCGATCGGGTTCCACACCGCGACTTTCCGTGGTTAAATCGTTTTCTTCCTGAAAAAAGGCATGGATTTGGCGACGTTCCGCCGAAGATAGGGCTTTTAATTCTATTTCCTGTCCTGTTTGCCGCACTTGCGTCGCCGCTTGATTAACCCAGTCGAAAAGTTCTGACTGTCTTTGTTGACGATAGCCATTGATTTCGACAATATAGAACTGATGTTCTGCCGACTCGACACCAATATTCAGAATCGTATTAGCTAGGGATTGAATCGCATCCAGTCCCTCACCCTTGTTAGCGAGGAGGAGTTCCACTTGTTGGGGACTCAATTGACTGCTATCAATAATTAACCAACAGGAGGAAGGTCCAGTTCCCAATTCCTGCACACCAATCTGGACATCTGCGGGCATGGCCATCAACTTTAGCAGTTTTTCCAGCCATTGTTTAGCTTTCTCGCTATTTTGCTCCCATATACTCATTACGATGTTTTTTCCTTTTTCTTGCTAGAACGTTTTTCAAAGGGGAGAGCATCGCGGGATTTTTCCGTTTTTTCCTGTTCCGCTACCAATTTTTGCAGGTTTTCCGGTAACGGTTCCCGCATCAAAATGACCGTTTGAATAGTTTGGAAGATGTTCGCAGTTAAGATATACATCAATACCCCCGCCGGTAAGGGGAAAAACAGGAACATCATACTAAAAATTACCGGGGTGATTTTATTCACCGTTTGTTGTTGTTGGGCTGCCCCCCCCGAAGGAGCGCCGGCACCGGATAACTCTTGGTTAACATAGATACTAATGCCGAAAGCGATCACCATCGCCAAAATATCCCAGTGAATTTCACCATTGGCACCGGTTGCCCCAATTCTTCCCAGGGCCTCAATAAAGAGAAAACCCGTATTAGCGGCAATCCCCGGCACGATAACTTTAATACTGGCATCTCCGGGGGCTAAAGCGACGATGGAACCGTCTTCATTAACTTGCACCAGTTCTTGACCTTTAACCACCTCGTAGGTGGGTTTTAGGTTATTTTCCGGTGCTTCCGTGGCTAATTGGCTTAAAGACTTGCCCTGGTCGTTTTGCAGGTCGATTTTTAGCTGTTCTCCCGGGGCGATTTTATTGCCTTGGGGTAAAAAAGCGGTGATGGGATAGTGGAGAGACTCGTCAATATAAACGTTTTGGGGTTTGGTGGCATAGGGTTGGCGCTGGACGAGGGCGATTTGTTCGCTTGGCAGCACTTGTAAATCGACGGTGTAGTTAATATCCGAGAAGGGGGAACCCCGCAGCGTCGCAAATAAAGCCAAAAGAATCGGCATTTGTAATAACAGGGGTAAACAACCGGCTAGGGGATTGCCCAACTCCTGCATTAATTTGCCCATTTCCTCCTGTTGTTTTTGGGGGTCGTTTTTGTAGCGTTGTTGAATTTCTGCCTGTCTTTCCTTCATTAGGGGTTGAGTGATTCGCATTTTTCTCATATTGCGAATCTGGCCGGCACTGAGGGGAAAGACGGCAAATCTGACCACCAGCGTTAAAGCAATGATGGCGAAACCGTAACTATGCACAATCCGAAAGAAAAAATCTAGGATTGGCAACATGATATTTGTGGAAATAAATCCGACTCCAAAATCCATGGGTTTAATCTATGCCTTCTCGTTTAATAGGGGTTCACTTTGACAAATCTAATTTATCGAATCTCGGCGATCGATTATTTTGTTTTATTGACTGATGATCGATTCTAGGGGACGACCGGTTTTATCGGCGACTCTTTCGGCAATGTAGTCATGAATTTCCCGGAATTTCGGCATCGCGCGCATTTCTAAACGACTTCTATCCTTGAGAGTTACGACAATATCCCCCCAAAGACCAATTCCTCTCGGCATTTTCGCCACTTTTGCCACTTCTGAATAGATAATATCTGTGCGATCGCGTCCCATCCAACCCCCGGTGATTGAAATCCGCCGATCGGTTATCTTATATCTTAACCAGATTGCCCGCACCACTGCCCCAACGGTCAAAGGTAAACAAATCACTGTAAATCCTAGCAGTATATTGATGATTAGGTCGCCGATGTGCGGACCGCCTTCATAAAAAGTTTCTTCTTTAATGCCCATGAATTATATTGGCCTTCACTAACAACTGCTTTAATTCTCGCAAAAAATGTTCATAATTGCACTCGATCGCCTCGGGACGGATAATGATTATCCCTCGCCATCCTGTCGCTATTTCTGGCAATAACTGCCGAATTACCGCTCGCATTTGCCGTTTGAGTCGATTACGAACCACCGCTTTTTTACTAACTTTCTTGCTAATCGAGATGCCAAAACGACTGGGAAGAGGCTTATCCTGGCCAGAATCCTCTAAACTAATTAAGGTTAAGTGGGAACCGTGATAACGCTTCCCTGTTCCATAGACAGCTTGAAAATCCTGTCGATGTTTTAAGCGGTGAACTTGGGGTAATCCCACGAAAATTAGTCGGTTCCCAGAATAACCTAAACACTTAAACGATAGCGCCCTCTTTTCCGACGAGCTTTAATCACTTTACGTCCGTTGACGCTACGCATTCTCGCTCTAAATCCGGAAGTGCGCTTCTGTTTGCGCGTGGTTCCTTCTAAAGTACGTTTACTCACTGCTGATTTTCCTCCTTAAGATAGAGTTAGTCTATAGATATAAAGACACAATTTTTAATTATAACAAAATTACTAGGAATTGGGAAGCCCATGGTCAAGCTCCGTTTTGGTCGAGATATCTGTAATTATCTTCCGGTGGCTGAAAAGCGTGAATGGTTAGTCACTAATGGTATTGGGGGTTTTGCTGCGGGAACCGTGGCCGGATTGCTAACTCGCTGTTATCATGGCCTGTTGATCGCTGCTTTGGCTCCACCGACGCAAAGAACACTTCTAGTGACTAAAATCGATGAATCGGTACAATATAACCAGAAACTCTATCATCTGGCCAGCAATCGCTGGTTAGGTGCTACGATCGAACCGCAAGGCTATATTAATATCGAAAGTTTTCATCTGGAAGGTGCGATTCCCGTCTGGACTTTCATCTGTGGGGATGCCTTACTAGAAAAGCGTATCTGGATGGAACCGGGAGAAAATACCACCTATACTCGCTATACCTACCTTCGTGGCAATTCTCCTTTAACCCTAAATCTGACTGCTTTTGTCAATTATCGTGATTTTCACGGCAATACCCAGGGTTTTAACTGGCAAATGGCTATTAGTCCCCTAGAAAAAGGAGTCAGAGTGATTGCCCATGACTATGCTGTACCTTTTTATCTATTAATCAGTCAAGGACAGGTTTTTCCCGCTCATATCTGGTATTATCGCTTTGATTTGGCCGTGGAACGTTATCGTGGTTTAATCGATCGGGAAAATCATCTCCATGCCGCCAGTTTTTCGGCTACTCTTAAAGTGGGAGAATCGGTGACAATTGCTGCTAGTACCCGTCCCGATCCCAGTTTAGACGGTCAATCTTCTCTAGAGTCTCGCTATCGCTACGAGAATAGTCTGATTAATCCCCAGCATCCACCATGGATTCAACAACTTACCCTCGCTGCCGACCAGTTTATCGTTAGTCGTCCTCTCCGGGATCAACCGGACGGCAAAACGATAATCGCAGGTTATCCTTGGTTTGGTGATTGGGGTCGCGATACGATGATCTCCCTAAGAGGATTAACTTTGACTACAGGCAGACCTGCGATCGCCCGTGAGATTTTACTAACTTTTTCCCGTTATCTAGACCGGGGTTTATTGCCGAATTTACTGCCCGATGGCGGAGAAATGCCCGAATATAACGCTGTCGATGCTATTCTTTGGTATTTTGAAGCTATTCGTTCCTATTTTAACCAAAGCCAAGATTTTGAGTTTCTCAGAACTATTTATCCCGCTTTAACGGAAGTGATCGCTTGGTTTCGTCGCGGTACTCGCTACAATATTCACCTAGATGACGATGGTTTGATCTATGCCGGCGAAACGGGAGTACAGTTAACTTGGATGGATGCCAAAGTTGATGATCTGGTGATTACTCCCCGCATCGGCAAACCCGTAGAAATTAATGCTCTTTGGTTCAATGCCCTAAAAATTATGGTTCAATTTGCCCATTATTTGGGCATGGATGCCACTAATTACGAAAAAATGACAAAAATGACCTTAAAAGGGTTTTCTCGCTTCTGGGACGATTCTCTGGGGTATTGCTACGATGTTTTGGATACGGACAAGGGCAATGATGCCAGTTTACGACCGAATCAACTTTTTGCCCTATCTTTGTCGGTGGAGGAGTTATTAAATTCCCCACAGAAAAAGGCCATTGTCGATATTTGTGCTTTAAAATTGTTGACTTCTCGCGGCTTGCGATCGCTAGATGTGGATCATCCCGATTACCGTGGCGTTTACAGTGGCGATCGCTTAAAAAGAGATAGTGCCTACCATCAGGGGACAGTCTGGGGATGGTTATTAGGGGCATTTATCGAAGCCCATCTAAAAGTCTATCGCGATCCCATCCTAGCCGAGAGTTTTTTAACACCGATGATCGATCATCTTCGGGATAGCTGTATCGGTAATTTAAGCGAAATTTTCGATGGTAATGCTCCTTTTACCCCTAGGGGAGCTTTTGCCCAAGCATGGACGGTGGCAGAGGTATTAAGGGTTTGGCAAGTGATCCGAGAATTTTGGCCATAATCCTTTAAAATGAGCAATTGTTAGGTGTGTTAGACCCCCCAAAAGACCGACCCTAAAAACCTCAGTTCGACCGTTATATAGCAATTCCCATAGTTGTGAGGCACAGAGTCTTAGGTTTTGAGGAGTCAGGATTCGGGATTCGGGAGTTAAGATTTTGGTGTACCTCATGAGATTGGGAAACGTTATAAACAAAACTCTTATGCAGAAACCGCAAGTTATTTTTCTCGATGCTGTGGGGACACTTTTTGGGGTAAAAGGCAGTGTCGGAGCAATTTATAGCCAAATAGCGGCGGATTTTGGGGTAGAGGTGGCTGCAGAGAGTCTAGAACAGTCTTTCTCGGCTATTTTCCCCACTTCTCCCCCCCTAGCTTTTCCTGACGTTGAACCGGCACAAATTCCCGAGTTAGAGTATCGCTGGTGGCGATCGCTGACTGGGACAGTTTTTAATAATTTAGGTTATCTGGAAAGATTTCCCGATTTTGAGGCTTTTTTTAGCGAACTTTACCATCATTTTGCCACGGCCGAGCCTTGGGTGCTGTACGAGGATGTCATTCCCGCTTTAAGACTCTGGCAGATTCAGGGGATCGAGTTGGGCATTATTTCTAATTTTGATAGTCGTATCTATCAAGTTTTGGCCGAATTAGGCTTAGAATATTTTTTTCGATCGATCACGATTTCTTCCCAGACAGGAGCAGCTAAACCAGATGCTGAAATTTTTCAAATTGCCCTGCAAAAACATGATTGTTCCCCCGCGCAAGCTTGGCATATTGGCGATAGTAAAAAAGAAGATTACCAAGGGGCAAAAGCCTTGGGTATAGAAGCATTTTTAATTAAAAGATAAATCGGTCAAGAGAGAAAAAGTCTCTGAGCGGGGATGAGGGATAGGTGATAGGGAGGGAATACAGACCCTACTGGCTAATACCTAACCCTCAAACCAGTTTAATCTCCATGGAGATTTTAGACCGATTCCTGGGATGGAATGGAAGGAGATTCGGACTGATCAGCGTTAGGATCTGTCTCTTTGGGAGCGGCCACTTTTACCAAAGCATGACGCAAAACCTGTTCTCCGAGAGTGTATCCCCGCACTAACTGCTCCACCACTGTGCCTTCGGGATGTTCATCGGTGTACTCCCGCATCATCGCTTCGTGGTAGCTGGGATCAAAGGGTTGACCTTCCGGACGCATGGGGGAAACGCCTAAACGCTTGAGACTGTCCACTAAGGTTTTATAGACCCCTTGGTAGCTTTTGTGAATACCCATCTCGCCATCATCGGCCGGTTTAATTTGAGTCCTGGCGCGCTCAAAATTATCCACCACACCAAGAATTTCCATCAGGGTTTTGCCCTTGATTTTTGTTTCCAGTTCCTCTTTTTCTTTCTCTGTGCGTTTGCGAAAATTGTCGAACTCGGCTGCTAGAGTGATATAGCGTTTCTTATAGGCATCAACCTGTTGGGTTTGTTCCTCTAACTGCTGTTTAAGAGTGTCGATTTCCTCTTTTAGAAAATCGATAGTCATTCCGTCCAGAAGGGAAAATCCCTCGCTAGAGGCGGCCTGATCCGTCACCGTTTTGGCTTCATCGGTGACACTGGTTTCTGATTCGGTGGCAAGAGATTCAGGGGAATTAGAAAAGGATTCTTGGTTTTCGTCGAAAATTGCTGAGGTATTTGGTTCTGCACTCATGGTATAGGATTTTAGTTGGGAATTTGGCAATATATGACCATTTAATGCTGATTTTGGTCTTTAAGTACCAGCTAATAATCAAGGTTTAACCATTAATGTAACATTTTGTGGACAAGATCCGTAACTAGATATAATCGCCCCCGATAGATAATCAGTGATCTAGAAAAATTTTTGCTAAGTAGCTGGTTATAATTAAATTAAAAATGGATTCTAGGTTCGATCCCCCCTAGCCCCCCTTGATAAGGGGGGTGCCGATCCCCCCTAGCCCCCCTTGATAAGGGGGGTATCTGATAACTTTTAACGCCTACCTACTTAGAATGCAGTTTTCTCGGTAGAATTAGGAAGATTAAAGGGTAGTGGAGAGGTTAGGAATCGTCTATGACATTTTCTTCCAAGAAAACCCGTGCTGTTGCCCTACGCAATTACTTTTCCCCCTTTGGTAACAAGTTGGTGCAGTCGGGCTATATCGGTGCCGAGCAAATGCAACAGGCCCTGGTGGAAACGCGGAAATCGGGACGATCGCTAGTAGAAATATTACAAAAACTAACCGGGCGGCCTTTGCCCCCGGATTTACAGCGACAGTATAAGAAAAACCAGTTATTTGAACTAAAAATTCTCTACGGAGTCGAATCCCTCGACCCCGAGTTGAGCGATGTGGATGGACTGGAAATAGCCAGACTGATCGATTCTTTGATTCCGATCGATCTTTGTCGTCGCTATCGTCTCATCCCCCTGCGTCGAATCGAAGGAGAGCCGGCTTCAATTTTGATAGCCATGGTCGATCCCGACAACCTAGAGGCTACGGACGATATTAATCGTATCCTCCGCCCCAGGGAGTTAGGTTTACAGCGTTTAGTGATTACCAGCGAAGATTATGAAAGATTACTGGAAAAATTCCACTGGGCCCAACCGGAACTAGAACGGGAAAAAGCCAGACTAGAAAAAGAAAAAGAACTGGAAAAACTCTCGGATCTCACCGATATTGTCGCCAGTATTGAGGTGGTCTCTGGTGCTGACGATGAAGTGGCCGATGATCTCGGAGAAGGAGACGCTAATCAAGCCCCCGTCATCAACCTGGTCAATAAAATTCTAGCTAAAGCTCTACAGGAAGGGACTTCCGATATTCACATCGAACCCCAAGACGAATTCCTGAAAATTCGCTTTCGCAAAGATGGAGTTCTTCATCAAGCTTTTGACCCACTGCCGAAAAGAATTACCCCGGCGGTCACTGCCCGTTTTAAAATCATGGCCGATCTCGATATCGCCGAACGTCGTCTCCCCCAAGATGGTAAAATTCGGCGGATGTATCAAGGGCGGAAAGTGGATTTTCGGGTTAATACCCTGCCCAGTCGCTACGGGGAAAAAGTCTGTTTACGGATTCTCGATAACTCCTCTACCCAGTTGGGTTTAGATAAACTAATCACCGATCAAAAGACCCTGCAAATCGTCCGAGACTTGGCCAGTTATCCTTTTGGTCTGTTGCTGGTGACAGGACCCACCGGTTCAGGGAAATCCACCACTTTATACTCGGTGTTAGCGGAAAGAAATGACCCTGGGGTCAATATCAGTACCGTCGAAGATCCGATCGAATATTCTCTACCGGGCATCACCCAGGTGCAGGTAATTCGCGAAAAAGGCATGGATTTCGCCTCGATTCTGCGGGCCTTCATGCGACAAGACCCAGATGTGATTCTGGTGGGAGAAACTAGGGACAAGGAAACGGCTAAAACAGCGATCGAGGCCGCTTTAACTGGTCACTTGGTCTTAACTACCCTACACACCAACGATGCCGCAGGTGCGATCGCTCGTCTCGATGAGATGGGGGTTGAAACGTTTATGATTTCTGGTTCTCTGTTGGGAGTTTTGGCCCAGCGTCTGGTGCGGCGCGTCTGTACCGAGTGTCGAGTCGCCTATCACCCCACCCAAGAGGAATTAGCTCGTTTTGGTCTTTCCGCTGCCAATGAACAGGAAGTGACCTTTTATAAGGCTAATACCCTGACCATAGCGGAAATTCAACAGGCGCGAAGACAAGGCAATCTCTGCGTCAAGTGTAACGGCAGCGGTTATAAAGGTCGCATCGGTGTCTATGAGGTGATGCAGAATAGTGAACGACTACAGCAATTAATTAACCAAGGGGCAACCACCGATCGCATTAAGGAGGCGGCCGTCGATGAGGGTATGATGACACTCCTAGCCTACAGTTTAAATCTGGTGCGCGAGGGTTACACCACCCTCGAAGAGGTGGAACGGGTGACATTTAGCGATTCTGGTCTGGAAGCGGAATTAAAAGCTAAACGGAAAAGCGGTTTAATCTGTAGTGGTTGTCGCGCCGAACTACAACCAGAATGGCTCGATTGTCCCTATTGTATGAGACCGCGATTTAGTTATTAAGATAGTTTTTCAGTTATCAGTTATGAGATTTGAGTTTTAAGTAAGGAGTATTAAGTGAGTAGTCTTAAATAGCACTTTCCCGATGTATTTTCAATAGTTACTGGTTACTGTTCACTGATTTTACCTTATAAATGGAGTTTAACTTATGGAATTAATGATCGAAGATTTAATGGAACAATTGGTCGAGATGGGCGGTTCCGATATGCACATTCAGTCCCGTGCGCCGGTCTATTTTCGCATTAGTGGCAAACTCATCCCGGTTAATGAAGAATCTTTAACCCCGCAAGATTGTCAGAAATTGATTTTTAGTATGCTCAATAATACTCAAATAAAAGAGTTAGAGCAGAATTGGGAATTAGACTGTTCCTACGGGGTGAAAGGATTAGCAAGATTTAGGATCAATGTATATAAAGAAAGGGGAGCCTATGCAGCTTGTTTACGCGCTTTGTCATCTAAAATTCCTAACTTTGAACAATTAAATTTACCAGAAGTGATCCGAGAATTATCGGAAAGACCGAGGGGATTAATTCTCGTAACTGGCCAAACAGGTTCAGGTAAAACTACCACTTTAGCATCAATTTTAGACTTAATTAATCGGACTAGGTCTGAACACATTTTGACTGTAGAAGACCCAATCGAATACGTTTTTCCTAATATCAAAAGCCTGTTTCACCAACGACAAAAAGGAGAAGATACCAAGAGTTTTGCTAACGCATTAAGAGCCGCTTTACGAGAAGATCCTGATATTATCCTTGTGGGAGAAATGCGGGATTTAGAAACAATTAGTTTGGCAATTACGGCGGCGGAAACCGGTCACTTAGTCTTCGGAACCCTACACACTAGCTCGGCAGCGGGAACAGTGGATCGGATCATTGACGTTTTCCCCTCTAACCAACAGTCACAAATTCGCGCCATGTTATCCAATTCTCTACTAGCAGTTTTTAGTCAAAACCTAGTCAAGAAAAAAAATCCTAAACCGGGGGAATTTGGCCGGGCAATGGTACAGGAAATCATGGTGGTAACTCCAGCGATCGCTAATCTAATTCGCGAAGGAAAAGCCCCCCAAGTTTACTCAGCAATTCAAACGGGGATGAAGTTAGGAATGCAAACTATGGAACAGGGATTAGCTAATTTAGTTGTTAGCGGTGTTATATCCTTTGAAGAGGCAATTTCTAAAAGCAGTAAACCCGATGAATTACAACGTCTTGTCGCCGGATCTGGTGCTAACGCCAAAACTAAAGCCTGGATTTGATAACAAATCCTGTGTAAAAGGGATAGGAGAGTGGGAAGTGGGAAGTTTTTTCAGTAAACTGATAACTGATAACTGATAACTGATAACTGATAACTGATTTATACTATGCCTACTTTTGTCGCACAAGTTAAAAGCAGCTCTGGAAAAGTTTTCCAAAAGAAAGTTGAAGCTATGTCTCCCGATCATGCCCGAATGATGCTGAAGGCGAAATATGCCGCCGTCGGTAAAGTCAAAAAAGCGGGAGGAGAGATCGATCTTTCTAGTTTAGAGTTGATATTTGCCAGCATTTCCATCAAAGATAAAGCGGTTTTTTCCCGTCAATTTTCGGTAATGATTAATGCTGGTGTGCCGATTGTGAGATGTTTAGGAGTTTTGGCGGATCAATCCAGTAATCCCAAGATGAGAAAAGCACTACAAGCGATTAGCGCTGACGTACAGCAGGGGAGTCCGTTATCGCAATCGATGGCCAAACATACCGAATGTTTTGACGAACTTTATGTCAGTATGATCGAAGCTGGAGAGACGGGGGGGGTACTCGATGAAGTGCTGCTCCGTCTCTCGAAACTTTTGGAAGATATGGCCCGCTTGAAAAACCAGATTAAATCAGCGATGACCTATCCAGTAGCAGTGGGAATTTTGGCGGTAATTGTGTTTTTCGGGATGACAATCTTTTTAATTCCCGTGTTTGCGAAAATTTTCACCGATTTGAAGGTGCCACTACCAGCTTTAACGCAATTTATGCTCTTTTTGAGTGGTGTGATGCGTAGTTGGTTAATTTTAATTCCGATTGTCACCATTGCTGCCACAGTTTTTTTACTGCGTCGCTATTACAAAACCCCGATGGGTCGTCTGCAAATTGACTGGTTTTTCCTTAAAATGCCCCTTTTTGGCGATTTGAATGAAAAATCGGCTGTGGCTAGATTTTGCCGGGTTTTTGGGACTCTGATGCGTTCTGGTGTCCCGATTTTGAGTTCCCTTGATATAGTTTGTAATACGGTGGGTAATCAGGTAATTGCTAATACGATCGCTGGTGCTAAGGAGGAAATTCAGCAGGGGGGAATGATGAGTTTGGCCCTACAAAAAGCCAATGTTTTCCCAGCTTTGGCCATTCAAATGATTAGTATTGGGGAGGAAACGGGAGAATTAGATGCCATGATGATGAAAGTGGCGGATTTCTACGAAGATGAGGTGGAACAGGCCGTTAAAGCTTTAACCAGTATCATTGAACCCTTGATGATGGTTGCTGTTGCGGGGATGGTGGGAATTATTCTTCTGTCTATGTACCTGCCTATGTTTAAAATCTTCGATGCCTTGGGATAAGTTTATCAGTGATCAGTTATCAGTGACTATTGCCGGTAGCTTGAAATCAGCCAGATTTTAATTTTCATCTCCTTTTATTTGATTAGGTGAATCTGTGTCTTAGAAAACTTTTGGTTGTTCAAAATTACCGGCCAGCTTTGATTGATGATTCCTTGGAATTAGTCGATCAAGATTATTTGACTCTCTGGGGTTAGAGTATAAAGGGAACAATTTATGATGGTTAAGCTCCTAAAATCAAGCGCTGACGATGAAAATTAAGCAGCGAAATTTCTTGGCCAGAAACCCTTTCTAACATCTCGACGATATGATCGGGCTGCAGTAAAGTGCCATCATTGCGACAACTGCCCACATAGCACAAAACGGCTTCCTTGTCAACAGTTTTTAACTCTAATTCATACAATTGTTCTCGCAGATTAATCGTGACTTTTTTGCCGGATTTGGTGGTTTTTTCCCGTTCCATCACCGTTGCTTGCTTAATTGCCCCGATCCAATTTTGCCACTGTTGACAGTCAATTCCCTCACTATTAAAAGTGAGCAAATACTCGGCTTTTTCCAACAAACGGGTGGCAGCGGGAGCATTTAAAGGAATTTCTTCCACCTGATAAACTGGTAAATCTGCGGGTAATTGTGCGGTTAACTGCTGTTTAAAGGTCTCTAAATCCATCACTTTTGTCAATTCAAAATCGACAATCTCACCGCTACTGGTTGCTCCCAAGGATAAAGCATTTGCGATCGAAATGCGCGGACCGGGGTGAAATCCACCGGTAAAGGAAATGGGAATGGCAGCCCGACGGACGACGCGATCAAATAAACGCACGAGATCCAAGTGGCTAACTAGGGCTATTTCGCCAATTTTGCCAAACCAAACCCGAATTCTTTGGGCGCGTTCTTGATTGGGTTGAAAATGTCCGGCAAAAGCGGGAATCGCAGGCGCTTCAATGACGATATTATGACCAAAATCGACGCTACAAACGCCACAATGGGAACAACCCTCAAAAGAACAATCGGGAACCGTTGCCGCGTCTAGAGCGCGTTTTAAGTCCTCCTCTAGCCATTTTTTATCGATACCGGTATCCAGATGATCCCAGGGCAAAGGACGCTCTAAAATATCTTTGTCTGTATCGGCAAAAATATTCCATTCTCCCTGTTCTACCTGACGATATTTCCAGGTTAAACCGGATTCTTCGATCGCCTGTGACCATGCTTGATAGGCTTTTTCTGTATTATCCCACCAAGCATCCATCCCCGCTCCCAATTGCCAAGCGCGCAGCACCACTTTCCCTAAACTTCTGTCACCGCGACCGATAAAATCTTCCATGGCCGAGATGCGGACATCGGTATAATTGACTTTTACCCCTCTCATGCCTTGGAATTCCTGTCTTAATAACTCCTGTTTGCGGATAAATTCGGCCGTCGAGACGGAATGCCACTGGAAGGGGGTATGGGGTTTAGGGGTAAAATTCGAGATAGTTAGGGTAAAATCGAGGGGTTTCCGCTTCGGTAAACGACATTCCCGACGCAGCCAGCGCACCGTTTCCGCGATACCAATCACATCCACATCGGTTTCCCCTGGCAAACCGATCATAAAATATAGTTTGACCTTATCCCAACCCTGTTCGACAGCAGTTTTTATCCCTCTGAGTAATTCTTCGTTGGTTAACCCTTTGTTAATCACATCGCGCATCCGTTGGGTTCCCGCTTCCGGTGCAAAGGTTAAACCCGATTGACGATTGCCCCCAATTATATTAGCAATATTTTCGTCAAAGCGATCGACTCTTTGACTGGGTAAGGATAGAGATATATTCTCATTCTGGAGACGGTTTTTAATCTCCATACCCACGGCAGGTAGAGCTAGATAATCGGAGCAACTGAGAGATAATAAGGAAAATTCATTATATCCCGTCGCTCGCATTCCTTTTTCAATCGATTCGATGACTGCTTCCGGTTGCACATCCCGCGCAGGACGGGTTAACATCCCCGGTTGACAAAAACGACATCCCCTAGTGCAACCGCGACGAATTTCTACCACCAGGCGATCGTGAACCGTTTCCACGAAGGGAACTAAACCGATAGAATAGGCTGGGATAGGAGTAGCTACCCGGCGTAAAATTTTTTGCGGTACATCGTCACGATTGGGGATAACTGCACCCTCTGGGGTGACATTATAGAAACGCGGCACATATACCCCCGGAATTTGGGCTAAATCTAGTAATAGTTCTTCTTTGCTTAGATTAGCTAGTTTGCCTTCTTCTAAAATTAAACCGATTTCTGGTAATAATTCTTCGCCATCACCGAGGGCGATAAAATCAAAAAAGTCGGCGTAGGGTTCGGGGTTAGAGGTGGCAGTTTGTCCCCCAGCGAAAATTAGCGGATAGTTACCCGAGTCTCTTTCTCTCCAAGTCAAGGGAATTGCCGCTAGGTCGAGCATTTCTAAAATATTGGTGGCTCCTAGCTCGTAACTAAGACTAAAACCGAGAATATCAAAATCGGTGAGGTAACGACGGGATTCTAGGGCAAATAGGGGGGTTTTTGTCTGTTTGAGTCTTTGGGCTAAATCCGGTGCGGGTAAATAAGTGCGATCGCAGAGTTGGCGAGGTTGTGCATTGAGGATATTGTAGAGGATAATATGGCCGAGGTTAGATGCCCCCACTTCGTACACTTCCGGATAGGTTAACACCCAACGAACCACGGCACTTGCCCATTCTTTATGTTTAGCGCCTAACTCGTTGCCCAAATAACGCGCTGGTCGAAAAATTTCGGGGGTAAGCAGTTGGTCTAAAGCAATAGTCACGGCAATCTACCTCAGATATCTTCAGCAATGGGTGCTTTTCTACTATAGCAGCCAGAATCGAGTCAGTATTCAGGAGTCGGGAGATAGGATACAGGAGACAGGAGACAGGAGACAGGAGACAGGAGACAGGAGACAGGAGACAGGAGACAGGAGACAGGAGGCAGCTTTATTCTCCCCACACCCCACTTCC
>NZ_JADEXY010000083.1 GCF_015206885.1 Microcystis aeruginosa LEGE 91341
GGTGTGGGGTGTGGGGTTTTATCGATTTTCAGGACGTTCGGCGAAGCTCAGTCGAGCCGTGGTCAACTACCTAATTTTCAGGGAAAAAGTCCAGGAATTTTCCCCCCGATCCCCGCAATGACTGGCACTTTTTGAGGGGAAAAAAGTCTAAAAGTCTTATCCAACAAAGTTTTTAGATTTATTCAGCCAATCTTAATTAGGAGCAAGCTAGGAAGCAGAAATGGGACAGGATCAAAAAGGGCGTTCCTGGTAGCAGGGGCAAGATCACCCCAGCAATTCCTACGATCAAACTGGCAATGGCGATCGCCTTGAGAATTTCTTTTCCTATTCCTTCATATCCAGTCAAAAAGTTTTGCAGTTCCCCAGAGAACTGGTCCCAAAAACTCCCTAACTCAGCTTCTAAGGCTTCTAGAGCGGCAGTTGGCAAGAGGGCGAGGGAATCTGCCTGTTGAACGAGGGCTAAAATTGCTGCCTGCTGTTCGGACTCCGAACCGGGGTGACTCTGATAGTTGATGATCACGCAACTTGCCGCCGGATTGATGCGGACTTCCCCAATCCAAGGGAGGGACTGGAGGGCATAAGTCAGTTTCTCGCTATATGTGGTATCTCCAGCCAGTTTGGGGATGCCCAGGCGAAGGCGCCCCGGCAGCGAGTGCAGCACTTGGCAGTCAATTTTTGGCTGGTGGGCGATCTCGCGTAGCGAGCGCGTTGCGACCGGCAGGACTTGAGCGTTGCTTAGGTTAGTCTGAAGGTTTAATTCAAGGGTTGCGAGTGCTGGAGTCATTTTCTTTTCTTGCTTTCTCTACCGATCGGGATTGTCAAACATTGCTATGTCCAACTTTAAACCAAATTAATTTAGTTTGACCTTTTAGACTGAAGGGTTTTTTGATACCCTAGAAGTGATCAAATAGCGAGGCAATCATGGAAGAGTTACTATTATTAGGTGCTGGGGCTGTGGCTGTCCTAGTTGTTGCTCCCATCGTCGGAGCTGCTGTCAACCCTGAACTAGGTAAATCCATCTCAGATTCTGGTCGCGACTTGATTAAAGGTGGCCTTAAATTTGGCATGGAAACAACGGAAAAACTACAAAGTTCCTTTGCCGAAGCGACCGAATCCTGGAACGATCTCGTGGCCGAAGCTAAATCGGAAGTGGATACTAGGAAAGCTGCCGAGCAGCCACCTCGGGAAGTAGAAATTATTTCCGAAAGCTAACTTGAGTCCAAAAATGCCGACTGACCGACAACAATTGCCTACCCGGTGTCAGACATTGAGTTGCCAGTGGTTCGAGGATATTCAGCGGCTCTCTCCTCTGTTAGTCGGTCGATTTCTCTTGTCCCTGACAGCTTATGCAGCCTGACTGCTTTACGCTCTATTCACGCAGCAGGCAGCGGACGCAACACTGGCACGGAACTTGAAAAACCAGATGTAGCAGATTTTCGGTTTTGGCTTTTGTTTCATTCCTTCGGTAAAACCGAGGTTCTTCACCTGACATTCACAGTCAACCTCTTGCATAATTAGGGTTTGCGGCAAAAAGTTTTTCCTGGGGTGTGGGGAGATGGGGAAGCTGTCTCATCACCCCAAAACCCTATCACCCTATCTCCTCCCGACTACTGACTCCGTTCGGACCTCGGCGTGAGCTTTTGTCGAACGCTGAGCTCACGGCCGAAGCCTAACCCTAACAACAATTTCTGATTTTTACCAGAGGTCTAATTTACTGATCCTGACTGGGCAATGGCTTGAAAAAGTCTCTGTTGAAATGTTGCCTCTGAGAGGGTGGGTGCGTAGCTAATCGCCACTGAAGCGGCATCTGGATTGATTTGGATTTCTTGCACGCCGGCTAGGGACTGAAGGCGCTGGCGCAACCGCTCGGCGTAGGACAGATCTTGGCGCAGGCGAGGAATCCGCAGTCGCACCCGCCCGGCAATAGCATGGATGATTTCGGTATCTGTGGGAAGGCTTGCGGGAGATTGAATTTTCTGGCGTACCTTGGGCGAGATACAGAAGCCTTCTTGGGCTTCTAGATAACTAAGCAGGTCCACCAAGTCATTGTGTACGGCGATTAGGCGATCGCATCCTTGCAGCTGCTCAACCCGCTCGGCGCTGTCGATGACCTGGATCGTTTTGATGACATTCTGATACATAGGGCGATCTTTTTGGATATCGTCTCTCAGTTCTGTGGCAAATTGATAGAGGGAGATAGCTTCAAGCTCAGGGTAGATCGATTCAGCTTGCCCAAAGACTTTAACGAATGTCTGTCCCAGAGATCTCTGTTCTGAGAAGGAAAAATAGAAAGTGTCTCCAGCAAAGTCCTCGCGGTTGGCAAAAGTCCTGATAATTTTGCTAATCAGTTCGATCGCCTTTTTGTCTCTGGTGTAGGGACCGTACCGATAGACGTACCAGTACCAGCCAAAGAATTTCACCAGGACATAGAGGAGTTCTAAGGCTTCGGGAGAACCGATTTCATCGGTTTCGGGATATTCCCGTTTAAAAAATTCCAACTCTTGCTGATTGATGATGCCGTCAAGTCGGACTTGCAATTCCTGAGCGGCGAACAAGAAGGGATTAATGTACAGAGCGGCGATCTGATTTCGTTTCTGCGTTCTTTCCTCCTTTTGTTGCTCGCTCCAAGTCCAAACTGTCCAGACGGCTGTGGCAGTTGCCGAAAGTACCGATAAGACGATGCCCAGTGTTGCTTCCATGTTCCACTATTCCAATATTTATTAGGTTGGAGACTACATTCTCAGTTGCAAACTTGCCCACTTAGCTCGATAGGCAGTGTCCCCCTGAGATAGATGTCAGTATTTATAGTAATAAGGTTTGTCAGGAGCCGCCAGATTATCTGCGGCAAATGGCTGATTGCCGATCAATTGGATCGGCAAAAGGCGCACTACAGTTAGCCCATTTAACAAAATCAATGTCAAAAATGACAATAGCGGCGAATATTGTGCCGGCTCCCGCAGCAAAGGCGATCACAGCCATTATCATCTGATTTTTCTTCACCCTAGCTCCTTAATTGGGCTAATTCAAGCCTGAATTGCATCAATGTCTAATTTGCTTTCGTAGAATATCTCATTCGGGGTAGGATAGTCAAGGCATTTTCGAGGACGATTGTTAATAGACCTCTTGTAGAAATCAAAAATATTCCGTTAGTCGAGGGAATCAAAAATACACTTAAACTAATAAAACTGAGAGGCTATGGCTTGAGAAACTTTCAGAATTTTTGGGTTAGAAGTATGTTGTCTTGGCATCTTGTATGTTGATATAGCATAGCCAGTAACGAGTATCCAAAAATTTTAATCTTAAATTAAATCAGCCTTAAACTCAATTTAAATCTAACCAGCTATTAAAACTATAGTTTTAATAGCTCTATCCTATGAAAAGCCTACAAAGTTATATCGATGAAACTCCTCCTCGTCCCCTAAGTTTGATGCAATGGCGCATCTGGATTTTGGCGGCTACTGGCAAGTTTTTTGAAGGCATGGTCATCTTTCTGACTGGAGTTGCTATTCCCTTAATTGAGCAAGATTTTAACTTAGCATCAGCCCTAAAAGGTTCAGTTGCCGCCGCAACGCTTTTGGGGATTTTGGTGGGGGCTTCCCTATTCGGAAATTTAGCGGATCGCCTGGGACGAAAGTTAGTTTTCGTATCTGAAATGGCGATTTTTACTGTTTTTGTCAGTTTAACAGCGATCGCTTGGAATGTTCCCTCTCTGATTTTCTTTTTATTTTGCGTTGGGGTTGCTCTTGGGGCAGACTATCCCACAGCCCATCTGATCATTTCTGAGTCAATTCCTAGTAGTTTTAGGGGCAGAATGGTATTAGGGGCTTTTGCTTTTCAATCAATTGGTTCCCTAGGCGGAGTCTTAATCGGATTACTGGTACTGCGGATTAACCCTGAAGTAGGGGCTTGGCATTGGATGTACGCCAGTTTAGTTATTCCTGGAATTATTGTTTTTTTATTGAGGACAGGAATCCCAGAAAGTGCCCATTGGTTAATATCTCACAATCGCCAAGAGGATGCTCAACGCTCTGCTAAAGTTTTACTGCAACGCCCAGTTGAGCTTGCGGACTTAGTAGAGAGAATCGGCCAGCAACGCAAGCAAAAATACAAGCTTTTGTTTTCCCCTCGCTATCTCAGAGCAACTATATTAGCGGCTGTTCCTTGGTTTTTGCAGGATCTAGCCACCTACGGCATTGGTATTTTTACCCCAACGATTTTAGCAACCCTATTTACCAAAACTCAGCCTAATTTTATTTTCAAAGATATGGTAGCAGCGGAAGGTTCTGGAGCAATTGATCTGTTCTTACTGATTGGATTTCTTGCCTCGATTTCTTTAGTTGATAAAGTCGGACGGATTCCCTTACAAATTGTTGGCTTTATTGGCTGTGGCTTAGGATTAGGAATTGCTTCCCTAGCGGCAGAAACTATTCCAGAAGGTCATCAATTAAAAGTATTTCTTATATTTGGCGGCTTTATCATCTTTAATTTTATGACAAATCTCGGACCCAATGCCATGACCTATGTTTTAGCGGGGGAGATATTTCCCGTACAAATTCGTGGGTTAGGTGCTGGTTTTGCCGCCTCTTTTGCGAAAGTCGGAGCAGTTACTACTGCTTTTTTCTTTCCGATTCTCAGGGAACAAATTGGTACGTCTAACCTTTTACATGGTTTAGTTATCACTTCTCTTTTTGGGGCGTTGGTTACTTTTATCTTTCGCATTGAACCCAATGGTAAAAGTTTGGAAAATGTTTAGGATAATGAACACAATCATTAGAAACTATTACGCTCTATTCTAAAGACGAGTCGGAGTGGCGATGCCTCGACTTAGTTCAACTATCTGAACGATTACGATTTATATTAACCATTGACCGCAAAAAGTCCTTGACTATAGTAGTCCCCATGAGGTATTTTTTAGTCAGCGCAGTGCCAGTGGAGTTCAAACTTAAACTGGTTTTAGTTACGGAGATAAATGACCATGAGTCAAAAGGATGCTATCCAATCTGTTGATACAACCAAGAAAAAACGTTTGGTTGTTTGTTGTGATGGTACTTGGAATGAATTAGCAACTTCCTATCCTACGAATGTCGTCAAATTTGCCCGCTTAGTGAAATACACCGCCGATGATCAAACCCCACAAATGGCTCATTATATATCAGGATGTGGCACAGCAGAAGACGCTGATTTAATCGAGCGTTTAGGCGGGGGGGCTTTTGGTTGGGGAATTGACAGAATTATTCAAGAGGCCTATCGCTTTTTATGTATGAATTATGACGTAGAAGCTGAAGACGAAATTTACCTAGTTGGCTTTAGTCGCGGAGCCTATACAGTTCGTTGTTTAGCAGGTATGATCTATAACTGTGGTTTATTGAGCCGTTCCAAGATCCGGGAATTGCCTAAAGCTTATGAGCTTTATCGAAATTCTAAAATTAAGCCAAATGATCCAGAATCTCAAAAATTCCGGGAAGATAACTCCAAAAAGATAGATAGCGAAAAAGATTATTTACAAGGTCGTGTACCGATCAAAATGTTAGGGTGCTGGGATACGGTGGGAGCATTAGGTGTTCCTGATCTAACGCCTTGGCTACCCTTGGCTAAACTCTGGAATCGGAAGTATGAATTTTTCGATGCTAGACTAAGTCCGATTGTAGAAAATGCCTTTCATGCAGTTGCCATTGATGAGAAACGCAGGGGTTTTCCCTCGTCCGCCATGGAGAGAAGTGATAAAAATCCTGAACAAGTAGTCAAAGAAGTTTTCTTTGCCGGTGAACATGGCTGTATTGGTGGAGGAACTGAAGAATATCGAGGGCTATCGGACTATACTTTACAATGGATAATCCACGAGGCTAAAAAGTTAGGATTGGAGTTTGATTCAACTGAAAATTATAGTGAAGAATTTCAGATTAAACCAGATCCAATGACTAAATTTGATAATCGCGTGACTGGTGTGTATGCTTTAGCTGGCGAGGAATGGCGACCGATAGAATCTTCAAAGGTTGCCCTTCATTATAGTGTGGTCGAACGACTTAAGGCTGATCCCAATTATCGTCCTCAAAATCTAGCTCCTCTGCTTAATAATTTGCTGCCCTAATTTAGACATTTTCAAATTTGGCAACCCCCAAGTTTTGAGGTACACTTCACATTGACGCAAAACAAGACCCCGGTATTAAACCTCTTGCATAATTAATTTTTCAGGGTTCAAAAACGGCAAAAATAAGTATTAAATGTTATAAAGTCTGTAAATAGACTATTTAACTGATTATCATTCATTCTTAATTCTCCTGACTACTGACTACTGGCTACTGACTCCGTTCGGACCTCGGCGTGAGCTTTTGTCGAACGCTGAGCTCACGGCCGAAGCCTAACCCTAACAACAATTTTTGATTTTTACAAGAGGTCTAATGTTACATCAATCGCAGAAATCGATTCTAGCCCTAAAAAGCTGGCTGTTCACACCCGCGACCAAGTCGGACCGATTCTCCCGTGCTGCGGAGGTAAAGGCCGATGCCCTGATTATTGATCTTGAAGACGCAGTGGCTCCCAGCGCCAAGGAGGAGGCCCGCCTAGCAGCGCTGCGCTATCTTGGGGAGATATCCTCGGATCACCTCCCCTGTGCCCTCCGCGTCAATTCTCCCGACACAAGGTTTGGACTCGACGACCTTCAGGCTCTCTTGCTTTCACCCGCCGAACCCGACTATTTAATTCTACCGAAATGCGACTCCTCCGCACTCATCAGCCTGGTGGGAAACCTGTTGCGAGAGGCCAATAAATCGACGCAGGTGATTGCGCTGATTGAGAGTACCAAGGCGATTGGGTCCTTGGCCGAGATGGTTAGCGGCCAAGTCAGGCCGGCCGCCTTTATCTTCGGTGCTGCGGATATGGCTGCGGACCTGGGTGCAGAAACCGCTTGGGAGCCACTACTGTGGGTGAGGTCATCCCTGATCCATGCGGCCGCGTCCGCTGGGATTGCCGCTTTCGACTCCCCCTATTTTGATATTGCGGATGCGGAAGGTCTGAAGCAGGAGACAAAAGCATCAGTAAACTTGGGATTTCACGGCAAATGTGCAATCCACCCCGTACAAATTGCCACCATCAATGAGGTCTTGACCCCAACAGAACAACAAATAGCCAAAGCACAACAGATCCTTACCGTCAACCGTCAAGGGGTTGGTGCTGTTGAGGGGCAAATGGTGGATGAAGCGGTTGCCCGTAAAGCAAGGCTTGTTCTGGAACGAGCCGGTATTGCAGCTGAGGAATAGTTTTGTTAATCTAAGGTGTCCAGAAACCGGGAAAAAAAAATGGAAAATATGCTGTCAGCGTACCGAGAAATCGCACCAAATCGCTATCGTGAGACCAACGGTCTTTACTACGAAGATTTTCAAGTTGGTGATGTGTTCGAGCACCGTCCCGGTAGGACGATTACAGATGTGGACAACATCTGGATGACCTTGCTGACGATGAATATACAACCGGTTCATTTTGATGCCGCCTACGCCGGTCAAACAGAGTGGAAGAAGATGCTGGTGGATAGCACCTTCACCCTTGCCCTTCTCACTGGTATGAGCGTTAGGACCGTCAGTGCTAAAGTTGTAGCCAATCTGGGTTGGAATAACGTCAAAGCGACACATCCAGTCTTTGCCGGGGACACACTCTATGCAGAATCCACTGTGCTGTCCAAGCGTGAGTCAAAGAGTCGGCCGACCCAGGGAATTGTCACCGTTTCAACGCGAGGCGTGAACCAGGAAGGTGTAGAAGTGATGAGCTTCGAGCGGACGATGCTGATTTACAAACGCGGTCACTCACCGGAAGCCGCAGCAAATTATTGATTAGTTAAGACTTCTTCGGGAGAAAAATGATGGCTTACGAGAACCAATATCAGGCCAAGCTTACGGACAGTCACACTGCTATGGAGCAGATTAGTAGTGGCAGCATTGTTGGTATCGGTCAGGCAGCTTGCCAACCACCGGCGCTGATGGAAGCACTAGCGGCTAGGGCAGAAGCCGGGTTGATCGATGATGTGAAAGTGTATTATATGCACGCAGAAGAACCCATGCAGCGATCGCTGCTGCGCTACGAATTGATGGGCCGCATCAAACCCTATTCCATGTTCATGCAGAAAGCCGAGCGCGACCTGATTAAAAAAGGACAAGAAGACGGCGATCGCAAGGTTGTCTTTTATGTGCCGAATTCTTTCAGCCAATCGGTGCGGTTCTTTAGCGATCACATCCATCTGGACACCTTTCTAGTAACCGTGTCACCCATGGACAGTAACGGCTATTTCACCTTCGGAACCAATAACGATTACACCAGCAGCGCCGCCAGGGCAGCTAAACGGCTGATCGTGGAAGTCAACCAGAATATGCCCCGGGTTTTCGGGCGCTCCTTATTGCATATTTCCGAAGTAGATACCATCGTAGAACATCATGTTCCGTTGCCAATGCTGAAACCTCGACCGGTCACGGAGCAAGAGAGGAAGATTGGCCAGTTGATCGCAGAACGGATTCCCGAACACGCCTGTCTGCAAATCGGCGTGGGTGGAGTACCTAGCGGAGTCTGCGAGGCGCTAATGGATCGGCAGGATCTCGGCATTCATACTGAGGTACTCGTTCCTGCTTTGGCAAGCCTGATTCAGAACGGTGTTGTCACCAACAAATGGAAAAAAATCAACCCAGGCAAATCTGTCTTCACCTTTGCCATGGGAGATGAAGCATTCTACAACTTTATTAATGATAATATCTCGCTGGAAAGTCATCCTGTCAATTATGTGAATGACCCGGCTGTGATTGCCCAAAATGACAATGTGGTGTCGGTAAATTCCACAATTGAAATGGACTTAACCGGAGCTTGCAATTCGGAATATGTTGGCGGTCATCAGTTTACCTCAACCGGTGGCCAGTTGGATTTCGTCCGGGGGGCCTATGCCTCGAAGGGCGGTATGTCCTTTATCGCCTTCCAGTCTTCAATCAAGGATGGCAAGATCAGTAAGATCGTTCCTCGGCTTTCTGGGCCAGTCACGACACCCCGCACCGATGTTCACTATGTGGTCACTGAAAACGGTGTTGTGGATCTCAAGGGACTCTCCTCAACCGAAAGGGCGGAGTCTTTGATCGGACTGGCGGATCCAGCGTTTCGAGACGAACTCACCGCCGCTGCCAAGTCAATGCACTTGATCTAGTGATTTTTATTCAGATTAGGACTAAGTAATGAGCAATTACAATGTTGGGACTTACCTGGCAGAACGTTTGGTTCAGATAGGAGTAAAACATCATTTCGTAGTCCCAGGTGACTACAATCTCGTCTTGCTGGACCAGTTGCTGAAAAACCAGAATCTTTTGCAGGTAGGTTGCTGCAACGAATTGAACTGCGGCTTTGCGGCGGAAGGGTACGCTCGGGCCAATGGAGTAGGAGTCGCTGTCGTGACTTACAGCGTTGGCGCCCTCTCGGCCCTGAATGCCATCGGCGGTGCCTATGCTGAGAACCTACCCGTCATCCTGGTGTCGGGCGCACCCAATACCAACGACTACTCGACCGGTCATCTGCTGCACCATACGATGGGAACGCAAGATTTAAAATATATGTTGGAAATCGCTAGGAAGCTCACCTGTGCGGCGGTTTCCATAACATCCGCCGAAGATGCCCCGGAGCAGATCGACCACGTTATCCGAACGGCGTTACGGGAGCAAAAACCAGCCTATATCGAGATTGCCTGCAATATTGCCGCGGCCCCCTGTGCTTCCCCCGGTCCAGTGAGCGCAATCATCAATGAGGCCCCGAGCGACGCAGAAACTTTGGCAGCGGCGGTGAGCGCAGCAGCAGAATTTCTACATAGCAAGCAGAAACCGGTACTTTTGATCGGCAGCCAGCTACGGGCTGCCAAAGCCGAGAAAGAGGCGATCGAACTGGCCGAGGCGCTCGGTTGTTCCGTTGCGGTCATGGCCGCCGCCAAGAGCTTTTTCCCGGAAGAGCATCCTCAGTACGTTGGTACTTACTGGGGAGAAATTAGTTCTCCCGGCACGAGCGCGATTGTCGATTGGTCGGACGGTGTAGTTTGCTTAGGAGCGGTTTTCAACGACTATTCGACCGTCGGCTGGACTGCGATGCCCAGTGGTCCGACTGTACTGAACGCCAACAAAGATAGTGTCAAATTTGACGGGTATCATTTCAGCGGGATTCATCTGCGCGACTTTCTCTCTTGCTTGGCACGAAAGGTGGAGAAGCGCGATGCGACTATGGCCGAATTTGCACGCTTCCGCTCTCAGTCTGTGCCGGTCGAGCCTGCTAGGTCTGAGGCCAAGCTCTCGAGGATCGAGATGCTCAGGCAGATCGGGCCTTTAGTCACTGCCAAGACTACGGTGTTCGCCGAGACTGGTGATTCCTGGTTCAATGGCATGAAATTACAGCTGCCCACTGGGGCCCGCTTCGAGATCGAGATGCAATGGGGCCATATCGGATGGTCGATCCCGGCCGCTTTCGGCTATGCCCTGGGTGCGCCGGAGCGACAGATTATCTGCATGATTGGTGACGGCTCTTTTCAGCTTACTGCCCAGGAGGTGGCGCAGATGATCAGACAGAAGCTGCCGATCATCATTTTCCTCGTCAACAATCATGGCTACACGATCGAGGTTGAAATTCACGATGGCCCCTATAACAACATTAAGAACTGGGACTACGCAGGGTTAATCAAAGTATTCAACGCCGAAGATGGGGCGGGCCAGGGCCTCCTCGCTACCACCGCCGGGGAACTGGCCCAGGCGATCGAGGTAGCTCTGGAAAACCGCGAGGGACCGACGCTCATTGAATGCGTTATTGATCGCGATGATGCCACTGCTGATCTGATCTCATGGGGTAGGGCTGTTGCGGTGGCGAACGCCCGCCCTCATCGCTGATCCCTAGAAAACGGGTTTCTCCGAGAAACCCGTTTTCTTCCCCAGTGAGATTGTCCCCTATCTTAATCCAGAGCGAAGGAGTAATTTTATGTTTAAAGCAGAGATTGTTGCCGTCTTGATTGCATTGGGTGGTTTTAGCTTGGGCGCTCAAGCTATGACATTAATTAGCCCAACAATTGAAAACGGTAAATCATTACAAAATGCACAAATCTATAATGGATGGGGATGTACTGGTAAAAATGAATCTCCCGCTTTGAAATGGAGCGATGTTCCCAAAGGAACTAAGAGTTTTGCTATCACTATGTATGATCCTGATGCACCAACAGGAAGCGGTTGGTGGCATTGGGTGGTCGTCAACATCCCGGCAGATGTGCGTAGTTTACCAGAAAATGCTGGCGTGAAAGACAGTAAAAAGCTTCCTCAAGGGACGATTCAATTGCGGAATGACTTCGGCTACAACGGCTTTGGTGGTGCTTGCCCACCGGAAGGCTCAAAACCCCATAACTATCAAATTACTGTTTACGCATTAAATATATCTAAACTAGATATTCCCCCCAATGCTTCCCCTGCATACGCTGGCTTTTTCATTTTGCAACATAAAATCGGAGAGGCTCGTTTAACAGCACCAACAAATGCGCGTTAATAACATCTTGACCACGGCTGGTGGGTTTGTCCCTTTTTGCCAAAATACAAGGAGGCAGCTAACTCGGATTCAGGACAATAGACCTCTTGCATAAATCCGAAAACAAACGATAGAAACAATAATGGGAGGGACTTTCAGTTAATTATTTATTAGTAGTTGATAATCTTCAAAAATGTTGCTGTACAAGGATCGACTTAAGACTTTTGCAAGAGGTCTAATCTGTAAAGCTCTCGGCGAAAGCCTCAAGCAAGGTTCTGAAGACGAGTGGTCGGGGCGACTCGATCGCTTAGTTGAACATCTGAGCCTCGGCATACCTCAAAATCTCCCTATTGTCAAGTAGTTTAATTGTTCTGTGGGTTGGTTAATCTGTTTTGCTATCAGCAGCTTCGGTGGGTTTAGCCTCGGCAGGGGCTACCTCTTGATGGTGATGGAGAAAATCCTTGGGAGCGAATTTTCCGGCAAACTTGCCCACCTGACCGCCGATCGCTTTGCCCATATTACCAGTAATCCCACCTAATAACCCATTATCAACGAAATCCCCCGCCACTTCGCCCAGGGTTTTCCCTGCCTGCTCTAAGCTTTTGTTTTCAAAGGCGGCTTCAATTTCATGTAACTCATTTGGTTTCTCTGGCTTTTGCTCTCCTGGATGCAGCATCTGATGAGAAAGATGACTGGCTTCATATCCTGCCAATACATCCCCAACCAGTCCGCCTACCTGAGCACCAGCGATCACGCCTACTGGGCCTAATACTGCCCCAACAGTACCTCCAATTACCTCTCCGGCGGTGGCACCTGCCATGCCACCTGCCATGCCTGCGCCCATATCCACCAGTTTGGTAGGATGTTCGCTGATCTGTTGCACATTGTCCTTAACACTGTCAATTGCTTGATCAGCCAACTGATTTACCTGTTTTATCCCTTGGTCAACCTGATGCTTGAAATCACCCATAATCCCTGGCAAAAAACTAAGTTGCACTGATGATTTTAGCAAAATTTGTGAAATGGTTATCAGACACAATTTCCCTGTCACCTACTGAACGTACCGGCTGGCAAAATGAGTGCCTTTGTCGATGAACCAGCGCACTTCTTGAACTGGCTGCATCAGAACGGGCAGAAAAAAGTGACAGCATCCACCTTCGTGCCGCGCCAGATTTATGGAGATTACGTGCAGGCGCTCTTGAAGGAAGCAAGGGGGAAAGCTCCTGCTTATATAGGGCTTGCTGAATAATGGTAAAACCCTTTTAAAATAAGGCTTTTGACCTGTTAAAGTCCGATGTTCATGCTGCGAAAATAGGATTGGGACTTTCAAAAACCTTGCATTATCCTTCTTGTAGTACATCAATTGGTACAAAAAACAAGGGCAACAAAGCCTGAAACGACCGGCTACTGACGACCGGCTACTGACTCCTACCCCCAGGAAAAACTTTTTCAGCAGACCCTATATACAGTTAGAGCAAAACTGCCCCCAATGGTGCCCTCATTGATGCTGGTGAAAAGGTCTCCCAACGGCTTTATACCTTGGGAACGCTACGCAATGGTAATCTCTGGGAATCCATTGCCGTTCCCGAAATCCGGGTACAGGCCTTGCCCTGAGCTACGCCGAAGGGTGCTAATCTCGCCGAGGAGATTCTACAATCCCTGTCGCTCAAGCCGATGAATAGGTTTGAGTCAGTTTAGTCAAGCGCTGTCTTTGTTTTGGGAAACGGGAATATAATCGCTAACGTCTCCCGTAACCACACCACCACGCTGCCCGTCAATACTGAGCGGAACATCACCCACGATGGTGATCCGTTGCACCCGACGGGGACGATCGCCATAGTCCGCAATCGCATAATGCTGGGTAGAACGATTATCCCAAAAAGCGATATCCCCCACTTGCCAACGCCAACGTACCGTGTTTTCCGGACGGGTGACGTAGGATTGCAAAAGTTTTAGGGTATCGAAAGAATCCTCTGAAGAAAGTCCTTTAATACGACGGGCGAAGGACCCTAACATCAGTGATCGCTCACCAGATTCAGGATGAACGCGCACCGCCGGATGGATAGCCTCATAAATTGTCGATTGGAAAACCTTGGCGTAATCCCTTTTGGCTTGGGAAATCTCCACCGTAGAAGCGGCATAATCCGAGTGATTGGTATGAACGACCCACAGATGCTCAGCTAAGGCTTTCAAATGGGGTGGCAAATCTTCATATCCTGTCACCGTATTAGCCCACATCGTATCCCCTCCATATTGCGGAATAATAACCGCACGTAAAATCGAGCCTAGTGGCGGTCGTTCTACAAAAGTAACGTCGGTATGCCAAAGATCCGTATAGGCATGGTGTCGCCGATAATCTAAATCGAAAATTTCAGGGTAATCCGTTAAGTAACCGGGTACAGTGGGGTGAGCTTTTGTCAACTCGCCAAAACGACGGGCAAAAGCGATGTGACCCTTTTCGTCTAAGGTTTGTTGTCGAAAAAAAATAACTTTGTATTGAATCAACGCTTTACGGATCTCTGCGATTAGATCATCGCTCGGATTTTGACTCAGATCGATGCCAACGATCTCGGCTCCAATTCGCCCAGCGATCGGTTGAATATTGAAATAGTTGAAACCCATAGATTTATCCTCCAGTTCCTAGTTCTCACCGCCTCAGATCGGTGACTTAAATACGAAAAATGCAAGAGCAAATGGGGCGATAACGGGATGTCTTTTAGAAAGTAAACGTGGTTCTGACTGTCCCGATGATCCCGTCGGGATTTCCCGCATCCTGGTTAGGCGCGGTGATCCAGATCACCCCCGGCGTGATCGAGATATTCTTCGTCAATTGGTACTTATAAAACGCCTCCAGATGGAGCGAGAGATCGTTCGGGCTAGTATCTCCCCGATACGGCTCTGCGCCCACCACCAGACCACCCAAATTGCCCTCTTTCCCCAGATCAGGAAAGCCGAGTCCTAGCGCGTAGTACCAGATATCGGCACTACCGGAACCGCTAGTCCTTCGGGCGTTGGTGTAACCGAAGAAACCGTTAAGAATGACGTGGGGGTTAAACTGGAAGAAACCCGAAGCCCCGTAGGAGTTCGAGGAAACCGGCCCGCTAAAGGGCGCGTTCGCGGGAGCTGTACCGATTTTCGCCCCTCCCGTGCCGAAGTCGAAGAGAGGTCCGTCCGGTTGATAAGCGTGGACGTAGGTGAGCGCGATACCTGCGTTCGTGCCGGGCAACCAAGCTAGTTGGAACAGGGTGTTATATTCCCCGTTAAATAAACCGTTTCCCGGATTGGGATTTCCCGATGTATCGTCTCCCGCCAGATAGCCGGCGCTAATAGTAAACTGTTTGCCGATGTTGTAATTTAGACCGACTCCCGAACCCCCGCCGAGGGTATAGACGGGATTGAATTGGGCGAAGATACTGAGGGCTTTCCGGCCGTTCGTCCCTCCCCCAATCACGGGGTTAAGAGTCGGGGCGAAATCCCACCAGCGACCGCTATAGGCCGGGAGATAGACGTACAGATCGCCCACGGGAAACTCGTAGGCGAGCCAGTCGAGGACGATATCGTTGCCGTTCCCCGCCGGGAGGTTAAAGGTTTGGTTGCCCTGGGCGTTATTGGGGAATCCGGGGAATCGCAATCGGGTCGTACTACTGGCCGCCAATCGGACGGTTAAGAGGTCTTTTCCAGTAAAGCTAGACTCCAAGGATAGACGAACCCGATCTTGAAACACAAGGTTACTTCCCTGTATCGAACCTTGGAACGCGTCGGTCAGGGCAAAGATTGCTTCTCCCTTCAGTTTTGTCGTCGTCGAGAATTGATGATTTTCTAGAAAAGCGGTGCGCTGTTCGAGATTGTCGATCCTGGCACCCAAGGCCGCCAACTCGGCGGCGAATTCCTCCGCCAATCGGTTAAGCCGAACGACATCCTCGCGGGCGATCGCTACATTTTCCTGAAGTAACCGCTCGATCGTGTTCAGACAGGCGTTTAAACCCGCGGCAAACTCCCATCGCGTTAAGGCTCGATCGCCCCGAAAGGTTCTGTCGGGATAGCCAACGATACAGCCGTACCGTTCCACTAATTGTTGCAGTGCTTGATAGGCCCACGCACTCGGCGATACGTCCCGCAATTGGGAAACCGAAGTGATCTGGGCCATCGGCGGCTGGTTTTCTAAAAATTTTTCCTCGGCCCGCGACGGATTCGCGCTCGCCAGGGCCATCCCGACCAAAACCGAACCCGAAAATAATCGAACTAGAAATCCCTCGAACATACTTCTAGACTCCTTCACCGTGAATTAAATACAGTAAGTTGATAGGCATACTGTATTTATTGATTAATCGAGGAGTATGACACAAATTTCCGAGTGGTGCAAGTTTTGTCAGGATATCCAGACTCTTCCCTAGGTCGTTACATTAGTTATTATTTATGGCTGCCCGTTTACTTTTTTGAGCGTTGCTGAATTAAGGTATAAATGACAACCTTGCAACCAGCCTAAAGCTAGTCTGGGTCTAAGTTTTAAAATCCTATATAAGAAAATTCATATCTCAAACCAGCAACGCAAGAAATATTTGTCAAGTACAGTTTATACAAAATTATATGAGTTTATTTTGATCAACAAACTTGACTTTTTCGGTCGGCTTGCCGTAGGATAGTTAAATCTCGATGGATTAGCTAACTTTACGAATTTGTGATTAAGCGACACGAGAGAAATTAGCTGTATTTCGATCATTTCTTTCCGAGAAATGATCGCTCTTTTACTATCAGCCGCGAGGGAGTTGTATGGTTTTGAAACCGGAAAGGACACCCACCCGAAATCCTTCTCGAAAATCCCCGATCTATCGTTTTCTGACTCCGGAGCGAGCGATCTCTCTGGGATCGGTGCTGCTGATCTTCGCCCTCTGGTATCTCAGTACGTCTTTAGGCTGGGCCAATCCCCTGTTTCTCCCAACGCCTGCAGCGGTTTGGTCGGCGTTTGTCGATATTCTGCAAAGTGGCTACAAGGGCCACTCGCTTCTCTATCACCTTTTTCAGAGTATGTACCGACTGATGGCGGCGCTAGTGCTGGCCACTGTTACCGCCATCCCCTTGGGTATGTTATGCGGTTTCTCCAAACTGATCCGAGCAGCCCTTGACCCAATTATCGAGTTCTACCGACCGCTACCCCCCCTGGCTTACTACACCCTGTTAGTCATCTGGTTAGGCATCGAGAATCCGTCGAAAGTCGCCCTTTTATTTCTGGCCGCCTTTGCCCCACTTTTTCTAGCGGTGGTTTCCGGGGTGGAACGGATCTCGATCGACCGAATCAACGGCGCACGATCCCTCGGTGCTTCCGGCTGGCAGTTATTTGTCTATGTCATTTTCCCCTCCTGCCTGCCGGAAATTTTCACCGGATTGCGAACGGCGATCGGGGTTTCCTATTCCACCCTAGTGGCGGCCGAAATGGTCGCCGCTACTTCGGGTATCGGTTGGATGGTACTTGATGCCAGTAAATTTCTCCGCAGCGATGTCATTTTCGTCGGCATTACCATCATGGGGTTGGTCGCCATAGCGATCGACGCAGTGATCCGTTGGATAGAGAAAACCCAATTGCCCTGGATTGGTCGCGACGCGTGAGTTTTTTTTTAGTGATTGTAACGAGATATCTTATGTTATTGAAACGTCGAGAAGTATTGTTAGGTTTATTGAGTGCGAGCTTACCTTTGGTCGTCTCTAGCTGTGTCAGCGAGAAGACCGGGAGTTCTTCTAACCCGTCGTCCACCACCGCCACCGCACCCGCGGCAACCGGAACACTTCCGGAAAAAATCCGCATCGGCTATCAGGTGATACCCAATCCCGAACTACTCGCGAAAGCCTTGGGACTGGCGGACAAAGCCTTTCCTGATGCCAAGGTAGAATACATCAGCTTCGATTCGGGACGAGACGTGAACACCGCGATCGCCGCCAAGGGTATCGATTTCGGGGCGTTGGGTACGGTTCCCGCCAGCGTGGGTATCGCCAGCGGATTACCTTATCAGGTGTATTTTATCCTCGACGTGATCGGCGCGGCGGAGGCGTTGATCGTGAAGAAAGGTATCAAGTCGATCGCCGATCTCAAGGGCAAAAAAGTGGCCACTCCCTTTGGTTCCACCGCTCACTTCTCCTTGGAATCCCTATTAGCCATGGAAAATATTCCTGAGAAGGAGTTAAATATCTTAGATTTACAACCCCCAGATATCGTCGCCGCTTGGCAGCGGGGGGATATCGACGCGAGTTACGTCTGGCAACCGAATCTCAGTAAACTTCAGAAAGACGGGGGAACGGTACTGATCTCCTCGGCCGATCTGGCTAAAAAAGGCATTATCACGGCGGATCTCGGGGTAGTGCGAACGGAATTCGCCGGACAGTACCCCGACGTGGTGAAGCGATATATCGCCGTGTTGGATGAGGCGGTTAAGACATACCGGAGCGATCCAGAAAACGCGATCAAAGCTTTAGCCAAGGAACTGAATATCACGCCAGAGGAAACGGCCGCCGCAGTCAAAGAGTTGATCTGGTTGGATTCGAGCGAACAGCGATCGCCAAAATATCTGGGGACGACCGACAATCCGGGTGACTTTGCCAGAATCCTTAAGGAATCGGCCGATTTCGCGGTCAGCCAGAAAAAAATCACCAGCGCGCCCGATCTGGCCACCTTTCAAAAAAGCCTCCTTACCAAAGCCCTCTAGTTTCTGAAAGTCCATGAGTTACTCTTTTGCTGCGAAAACTATCTCCGATACCCCGAGGCGAGAAGTGATGATTTGCGAACTAGCCAACGTCGGTGTTACCTTCGGCTCAGGTAGCGAAGGAAATGAAGTCTTGCGGGACATTAATCTAAGCTTGTTCGCAGGAGATTTCGTCTGCGTGTTAGGCTCTTCTGGGTGCGGTAAGACGACGTTATTACGGGTCTTGGCTGGCTACCAACGGCCGACGACGGGAATAGTCACCGTCGCGGGGAAACGACATAGCGAACCTGATCCCGATGTGGGGGTCGTGTTTCAACGTCCTAACCTGTTCCCTTGGTTAACGATCGCCAAAAATGTCGAGTTTGGCCCAAAAATGAAAGGAGTGAGCGATCGGGAACGAAAACAAAGGGTAGCCGCCACTTTGGAGATGGTGGGACTCTCGGAAGCGGCGAATTTCTTCCCCTATCAGCTTTCTGGGGGGATGCAACAACGATCAGCGATCGCCCGTACCCTAGCCGCCGAACCAGCGATTATTCTCATGGACGAACCTTTTGGCGCACTCGACGCGCTCACCCGCGAATCGATCCAAACCCATCTCAGAGGCATTTGGCAGAGAACAGGGAAAACGATCTTTTTCATCACCCATGACGTGGAAGAGACTCTCTTACTCGCCACCCGCATCGTTGTCCTCCACGCTCGTCCCGGTCGCGTGGTTAAGGATATAGTCAATCCTTTCGCCCACCGTGACCACGAGGTAACCCCGGCTTCTTTGCGGCTATCCCTGGAATTCCTAGAGATGCGACAGAATTTGGTGGATAGTATTCGCAGCGACGAGATATAGTCACTTGATCCCTTTAGGTATTTCAATTTCTCGCTCTATTGTTCAATCATTACAGTTTATAAGTAAGTAGTTATAATTAAATTGAAGATAGATTTTGCGTCTGATCCCCCCTGTCCCCCTTGATAAGGGGGGTGCCGATCCCCCCTTAATCCCCCCTTGATAAGGGGGGTGCCGATCCCCCCTTAATAC
>NZ_JADEXY010000084.1 GCF_015206885.1 Microcystis aeruginosa LEGE 91341
TCGCTTCGCTTTCGCTTTGCTTCAACCGCGCATTTACCAATGTATCTAACTTCCCCTGGTTTGTCAACCCCTTTTGGCAAAATTTTTTGATCTTTTTTCTATCCCTTGCTCCGTAAGCCTTTCAGCTTTTAGGGGTTTTTGGTAGTCCTTCGCTCAGAACTGTCGGTGCGGCCACTTTAGTTTACTTGTACTAAATATTTCCCTCAATTTAATTTTTTCTTCAGTACCTCTCGATCGCTGGGTCAATTTTGGGGTATGGTTCCTTGAGAATGTATTTTCTGAAAGGAAAACCCTCATGTCTCGCCGCGCTGCTTTACAATCCTATTTACTGGTGCGTTTACTCCTAGCTCCCTTGATGTTATGGACGATCGTGACGGTGGTTTTTCTGCTGATGCGTGTTGCCCCCGGTGATCCCACGGATGCGATTTTAGGCAACCGCGCTCCTGAAAATGCCAAAAATGCCCTAAGAGAACAGTTAGGACTGAATAAACCCCTATTTTTTCAGTACCTAGACTATATTTTCAATCTAATGCGTCTCAACTTAGGAGACTCTTTAACCAGTAAGGGGGTGACAGTATGGGAGATTATTGCTAAACATTTTCCAGCGACGGTGGAACTAACTTTTTATGGAATGCTAATTGCGGTGATAGTGGGGGTGGGATTGGGAATTATCACCGCTTCCCGTCCGAATACCCCCTTAGATGCGGGGGGACGTTTATTTGGACTGATAACCTATTCCTTGCCGATTTTTTGGGTGGGAATGCTCTTACAGCTAATTTTTGCGGTACAGTTGCGCTGGTTTCCTTTGGGGACTCGTTTTCCTTTGAGTGAGACTCCACCCCAGACAATTACGGGTTTATACACCTTTGATAGTCTGATGACTCTACAACTAGATAAATTACCTACAGCGTTGTATTATCTGGCGTTACCTAGTTTTACTCTCGGCATTCTGTTGAGTGGGATTTTTGAACGGATGGTGCGAGTTAATCTGAAACAAACTTTGCAAGCGGACTATGTAGATGCGGCAAAAGCGAGAGGAATACCAGAAAAAACGATTATGATTGCCCATGCGCTGAAAAATGCCCTAATTCCCGTAATTACTGTCTTAGGATTAACTTTTGCGGCTCTTTTAGGTGGTGCAGTCTTGACGGAAGTTACTTTTTCTTGGCCGGGTTTGGGAAATCAGTTATATCGTGCGATTTCTCTGCGGGATTACCCAACAGTGCAGGGATTAATGGCTTTTTTTGCGACAATAGTGGTCTTTGCCAGTATTTTGATCGATCTAATCAATGCTTACATTGATCCTCGCATCCGTTATTAATCAGGGAAGTGGGGAAGTGGGGAAGTGGGGAAGTGGGGACAAGGAAGAGGGACTTTGAGCATTTGCACTAATATCTTATAAAGCAATAGGTCTATTAAATCTTGTCTCAGCTAGGGCAATAGTCGTGATCGCTTCGGTAATGGCACTCGACATAAAAATTAGCTCACCAATCTAGATAAAATTTCTCGATGAATTAAAGCTCGATCGATTAAAAAATGTTTGCGATCGCTAGTTAATCTCTCTCCATTGGCATAAAAATTAATCCAAGCATTACTAATATCATTAACTGCCTCTGGTAACTGATCTAATTCCCAACCCTGCATCGGTACTTCGGCAATTAATCGCGACACTTTCGGATCATAACTAAGGGCAAAACAACGACAATCTTCTGCTGCGGCCATAATCAAGCTATGAAAGCGCATTCCGATCACCATTTCTACCCCGCGAAATAAGCCTTTTAACTGTCTTGGATCCTCTAAACTAATGATTTGATGATTTTCCCTTAATTGACGGGCTACAGCTTCACAGAGGGGCAAATCCCGCGACTTTTGAAAAGGGACTAAGAGAATAAACGCCCCGGTACTAATTTGTAAATCAATTAAAGCTTGGGTTAATTTATCTAATTTTGCCGGGGTTAATAGGGGATGGGGACGTAAATTGACGGCGATTCTTGGGGCGGGTAAATCCGATAATCCCTTGACTGATTGAGCCTCTAAAGCCCATACTGGATCGGGGGCAACAATGGGACGAATACCCCAATCAGCGACTAAATGAGCCGATATATCATCGCGCACAGTAACTAAACTACATTGTTTTAAGACTTTTTTGGTTAACCAACGAGTAAAAGGTCTATTTAATGGTCCAATTCCCTGGCCCCAAGCAATAGTTTTTAAGCCCAATAATTGAGCAAGAGCCATTAAACCACCGTAATACATTGGACTGGCAAAACTGGTGACATCCTGCATTAAACTGCCGCCACCCCAGATAAATATATCGGCTTTTTTAAGAGTTTGAAAAACTTGCCACCAATCCCGACTAGGACAGGTTTCCACCCCATAACGTTGACTGGTTTCTCTGGGATTATTTGACAAAACAATAGGTTTAATTTCTGACGGCAGCATCTGCAATAGAGACACTAATAATGCCTCATCTCCTCCGTTTCCTCTCCCATAATATCCACAAATTACTGCACGCATATATTCAGTTATCAGTTATCAGTTATCAGTTATAAGTTATCAGATTTTTTATGCTCACTCCCCTAATTCATAATTCATAATTCATAATTCCCACTAACCACTGATCACTGTTTACTGATATAGCGTTTTTCAGTCGGCTGAGGTACAAAAGTTATGGGTTTTAGGCAAAAGGCAAGAGGCAAAAGGCAAAAGGGAAGAAAAATAGGTGTACCTCACTAGCTTAGGAAACACTATAACTGATCACTGATTTAGTCGTCCATTTGCCAGGGTTCGGTGATGTTTTTTTCATCAAGGATATTTTTGGCTCTTAAAATCAAGACCAATTCACCTAAGATGGTGACATCGGGGGAACTATCAAACCATTGTAAAAAAACGGCATTATCCTTCTCCACTAGATAATAATTGTTCACGTCCCATTCGGCAAAAACTCGATCGATCACTAATAACACTTCCTCAGATCTGGTGGCAATCGATCGAGGTAATTGATCACTAGGCCATAAAATAGCTACAGGATCGATCGCCTTGAGAATTGCTTGCCAACCGGGGAGAGGGACAATCGTTTGTTTATCCCCCACCGTTACCAATCGAAAAGGCTCCTCGACGCTCAAACTTTCTGTGCATTTTATATCAGTTACCGTCACTGGAAATCTTCCTACTAAAGGAATAATTCTGGCTAATTCGTCCTCATCCTGTAAGCGATGGACGGGCAGCAACGGTGCGCTACGGGTGGGAGTAACGGTAAAATCTTGTAATAAAGACTCGATCGCCTGTCTGGCCGAGTCAGAATGGGCAAATTTCAAACCTTTAGCGATTAATTTCGCTCTTTCGGCTAAATCCCGCTTTTGTTTGCCTCGTTTCCAACACTGGTAAGCGATCGCATCTCCTGGATGACGAGTAAATTCACTGGGAATCTGGGATAAACGGGAAAAATCTTGGATAGCTTTGGCGATATCGTGTGCTTCAGCCACCTCAATCCTTTTTTCTGCCGCTAATTTCGCTGCCCCCAATCTTTGTTCTTGGTTGAGAATCCGCAATTCGTATAGCACATCACTACGCGGCCCGATGTAGTAACTTAACAAATCTTCATCTGCCCCCGCTTTGATTAAACTCTCAAAAACTTGGGCAGCGACAATAATTAAATTTTGTTGGGCATTTTGAAAACCGGTTTGTTCAAAAATTAACTGGGAATCGTAGCCAGCTTTTTGCAGTTTTTGACATTTTTGCCCCCAATTCACCCAATTTCCTTCTTTATGAAGCAGCGATCGCATTAATTCGGTCGCTTCCGTTTCGCTGATTCGATCATCCGTACTGCGAGGCTGTTCTGTCATAGACAACTTGATCAAGCTACAATAACTAAAATTTATCTAATCCCTAAAAAATCTTCAATAGCAATTAAGGTTAACAGGATAGACTAGATAGTAACAGGATAGCTGACAATCACCCCCTTCGTACCTGTTAGGGCAAGTTTATCTTCAATGTCTAGATTAAGAGTTAATGGAAGCATTCCCCCCTCGTCCACAACTAACCCCAGTCAAAGGACGATGAAAACCAAGCGTCACCCCAAAGATAGCGCCTTGGGTTTAGTCTCTACCCTCAGTTTTCCGGCGATCGTCGGGACGGCGGATATGATGCTAAAATCGGCAGAAGTTACCCTCGTGGGTTACGAAAAAATTGGCGGTGGTCACTGTACGGCGATCGTGCGTGGTAATATTGCCGATGTGCGGTTAGCAGTGGAAGAAGGGGCAAAAACCGCCGCACAGTTCGGACAATTGGTATCTAAATCGGTTATTCCCCGACCGATGCCCAATTTAGAGGTAATTTTCCCAATTGGTAGCCGTTTAGCTGAAATTGCCCAAAGTCAACGGGGTTTCAGCAAACTGAGCAATATGTCGATCGGTCTCTTGGAAACCCGAGGTTTTCCTGCTATGGTGGGGGCAGCGGATGCCATGTTAAAATCGGCCGATGTGCAGTTAGCTTCCTACGAAACAATTGGGGATGGTTTGTGTACGGCCATTATCCGGGGTTCCGTCGCTAATGTGGCCGTAGCCATTGACGCGGGAATGCGGGAAGCAGAGAAAATCGGTGAACTGCACGCGGTGATGATTATTCCCCGTTTATTGGAAGATTTAGAACATACCCTACCGGTGGCCAGCTACTGGTTAGAAACCCCCGAACCTTTACCGATGTTGTTACCCAATACTGTCCGGGAAAAACAACGGGAATTAGTCGCTTTACCAGAATTGGAAAAAACCAAAATACCGATTCGTCGCCAAGAAATGCAGGAAAAAGTGTTAGAAGAAGTGATTCCCGTGGAAGTTATCACCGATGAGGACATTTATTAATTTTTATTTTCAACTTTGCTCCTGTACTGCTAAAGGTACAGGAGCAAAGGGTTGAATTAGGGTTTGCGGCAAAAAGTTTGTTGGTTGGTGTGGATTTCCAGGTAAAAAATCTTTAGAGAAGCCCCCGACAATTAAATGAATTGAATAATTATAAATTTTTGTCAAGGGGTGCGGTCAGATCGAAGAATCATCGGTAGAATTAGCCTAATTGTCAGGAATTTAGTTAAACAAGGTTTTTGGCAATATACTAATCTAGCTAACACGCTTTTGGGCGTGATATACGGAAAACTTCTTGTGATTGCGCCTAAATAGAATAGCGAAAGTTGACCCATACCGTTACTCTGGAGAGTGTTATACATAAAGTTTCCGTATAATTTTTAGTTATAGATACATTATCTGTAGCAGAAAGTGGCAGATTTAAGTAAAGAAAAGGCACAATATGACTAAAAAGAATCAATCAAAAAGATTAACGAATCAACATAAAGAGTCTAAAGGTGTGGTTGGTATATTTGGAGATGAAGCAAAATCACACGACATAACTGTTGGAAAAATTTCACTTTTTGTAATTGAACAGCTTGAAAAGGATTTTCCTCAATTATCTTTTCAATACAAAAAGAGCATAAAAAAAGAAGAAATAAACGAAGCATTAAAGAAAATTGACCCTGAATTAGGACAAACACTTTTTGTATCAAATTAAAGTATTATACCCGATGGTGGAATAATAGAAGTAAAAGATGATAACGGTAATTGGAGAATCGTTTTAGTTTCGGAAGCTAAACATCAGGGGAAAGACATTGAAAACATCAAAGCAGGAAAACTTGTAGGAGCAAAAAATGATCAAGATTTGATGGCTGCCGGTAATGCGATAGAAAGATCCCATAAAAACATATCTGAAATAGCTAATTTGATGTTATCCGAATCTCATTTTCCCTATGTATTATTTCTGGAAGGCTCAAATTTTTTAACAGAAACTATTTCAATTAAAAGACCCGATGGAAGGGTTGTAACGCTTGAATACAATTCAGGAACGCTAAATAGATTAGATAGGTTAACTTCTGCAAATTATGGAATGCCCATTAATACCAATTTGTGTAAAAATAAGTTTGTCAAGCATAAAGATAAAACAATTATGCTTCAAGCAACTTCTATATACACACAAGGAAATGGCGAAAAATGGGATGTCAAAAAAATGTTTGATATTATGCTTGAAATTTCTAAAACCTCTCTTAAAGTATTAGGCAGTGAGATATTTAATCAGATAACCAAAAGTAAATAACTAAAACAAAGATTTATTAAATTAAAATAGGTTGAAAATGGCAAGAAATGCAACAAACGAATTATTACAAAAAGCTAAAAAATCAAAAAGCGACGAGTTTTATACACAGCTTTCAGATATAGAAAGCGAATTACAGCATTATAAAAGTCATTTTGAAAATCAAGTAGTTTATTGCAATTGCGATGACCCCCGAATTAGTAACTTTTTTAATTATTTTACCTCAAATTTCAAGGAATTAGGTCTTAAAAAAATAATAACATCTTGTTATAGAGAGCAAGTAAAAAATTTATTTAATACAGAAGAAGATGAAAAAGGTTTTTTCTTTGAATATACAGGTACAGAAGGCGAAAAAAACAAACCAAGTTCAACTGACCTAGTTTACTTTAATGGAGATGGTGATTTTCGTAGTTCGGAAAGCATTGAACTATTAAAGCAGTCCGATATTGTTGTTACCAATCCCCCATTTTCATTATTCAGAGAGTATGTAGCTCAATTGGTTAAATACGATAAAAAGTTTTTGATAATTGGAAATATTAATGCAATAACCTATAAAGAAATTTTCAAACTTATTAAAGAAAACAAGGCGTGGTTAGGAATAAATCTTGGTAGAGGTATTTCAGGTTTTATTGTACCTGAACACTATGAACTATATGGAACAGAAACTCGAATAGATAACTCTGGTAATAGAATAATCTCACCGAACAATTGTTTATGGCTTACTAATTTAGATAATTTTAAGCGGCACGAAGATATAAAACTTACAAAAAGATATTTTGGCAACGAAGTTCAATATCCAAAGTATGACAATTATGATGGAATTAATGTTAATAAAACGCAAGATATACCAATAGACTATAAGGGATATATGGGGGTGCCAATAACATTTTTACATAAATTTAATCCCGAACAATTTGAAATAATTAAATTCAGGAAAGGGAATGATGATAAAGATTTATCAGTAAATGGGAAATGTCCGTATTTTAGAATACTAATCAAGAATAAACGAATACAAACTGAATATATTGATTTAACTGACAAAGAAAGATAAGGTATAACAAATCGTTGTACCTGACATTTTTCCGCTACGATCCAAAATATAGGTGAACTCGATCGTTATGCTCCAAAGCTAGTGCGATGTCGAAGGCACTGGGTAGCACCCCTAGTGCGATGCCGAAGGCACTGCGTAGCAGATCGCAATCTTGTAGCCGTAGGGTGCGTTCCCTAACGTGGTTCCTACTGCTCCAGCGCTCGATTTTGGGGAACGCACCATGCACATTGATTGAAACTGTGGGTTTAAGTGCGGTCGCCGATCTTAATAAGCTACATTAACAACAATACTTATGGTGGAAATCCAATCAGAAGTTCGTTTTTCTGGTCGTTATTTCCCTTTGAGCAAGTGCATGATTAGAATCCTTAATCTACTGATAATTTTGCGTTTTTCACTGCGTCCCATTGATTCAAGTTCTTCAATTAAGTTTTCTAGATCAAGGTCTTTTAGTCCGCCGTTTTTGAGTTAGTTTACGGTTTGCTCCATCCATTGGTTAAAGTCTGTATCATAACTATAGCGTTTTTCAGTCTGCTGAGGTACAAAAGTTATGGGTTTTAGGCAAAAGGCAAAAAAGAAGAAAAATAGGTGTACCTCACTAGCTTAGAAAACACTATAAATCCGTTGAATATAGGCTACATATCAGGACAGGAAATAGGGGCAATAGATAATCAGTCTTTAATAACTGGATTTAGTATCATTAAGCTCACTAACAAGAACGTTTTTTGCTCCCTTCTCCCCACTCCTCACTCCCTCACCCCTAGCCTCCAATCCCGATACTTTTAACTGGCTGTTAACTTAGTCATAACTTGCATACTGTATAATCCCTATGTCAAGTGTCTGTAATAAAATTTAACCTAATCAAGGTTTGAGTATCAGTTTTGACTTTATTCCTGAAAATATGAGTATTTCTCGCCGTAATTTCCTCACCTTTTTAACTGCCACTGCTGGTGTCTCTTTTTTCAGTCTGCAAGAGAAAAAATATTCCTCTCTGATTAGCAGTCCTGCGATCGCTGCCAATAGTTTTGGCTTAAACTTTTCTCCAGTCAAACTGCCAATTCCCTTAAAAATTGACGGTATGAGCGATGAAAGCCAAAAAAATGCCTATCAAACCTATAAAGTCCTAGATGATCTCGTTCTTCCGCAAGGATTCACCTATGATGTGCTAGCACAGTGGGGGGATAAAGTGGGTGATTCCCGTTTCGGTTATAACAATGATTATCTATCTTTTATCGAAACCAGTCCGGGTCAAGGTTATCTAACCGTTAATTTTGAATATATCAGTGGTCGTACTTGGCTACAAACCTTTGAACAAGTGATCGGTAAAACCCTACCCGTCAAGGAAGTACGGGAAAAAACGAACGAAAAGGGCGAAATTGCCGCCTATAAACTGCAAGATGCCAGCTTAAGGGCAAAAATCGAGGAAATCTCCCTAGAAGGCTTAATTGATCAGGGAATTGGCGTAATTTCCCTGGCTAAAGATGCAACGGGAAAATGGCAACGTACCTATAGTAAAGCCGATCGCCGCATTACCGGTATCTCTGGACTAAAGGACGGCCGCTACCTGAAAGCGACCGGTCCTGCTGTAGCAATTTTTACCAAAACCGATAAACTTGGCTACGATGACGGATTAGGGGCAAAAATTATCGGAACATTTCAAAATTGCGCCGGGGGAACAACTCCCTGGGGGACAGTATTTAGTGCCGAGGAAAACTTTCAAGACCAAGTGACGGAGGTAGTGTTAAAAGATGGTTCCTCTTTGCATCCCGATACTACTCCCTTTATTCTCAATAGTGGGGAAGTGGATGGCCGGGGTAACGTTTTTGGGTTAGCGGGAAATAAATACGGTTGGATGGTGGAGGTGGATCCTGCCAATCCCGACGATTATGGCACAAAACACACTTGGTTAGGGCGTTTTCGCCATGAAGCGGTCGCTTTTCTCGCTCAAACGGGACAATCCTTGGCGGTTTATTCAGGATGCGATCGCAGAGGCGGTCATGTCTATAAATTCGTTTCCGAGGGCAAAATTAGCGATATTAAGCAGAAAAATAACTCAAAACTCCTAGAAAAAGGAATGCTCTACGGGGCGAAATTCAACCCCGATAAAACCGGTTATTGGATATCCTTAAATCCCGACACGGAGATCAATCCTGTCCTACCGAGTCAAATTGCCGCTAGTCGCGGGGATGGGGTGGTAGCTTTGCCGAATCCCGAAAGAACGGTCAATGAGACTAAATTACTGCTATTTAAGGACGATGAGGAGATTCTAGCCTACAAAGCTAAATATAAGACCCTCGCAGACCTGTATGAAGGTAATGGAACGGAAAAACAGGGAGCAATTCTCATCGATGCTCATTTTGCCGCTAACGCCGCTGGGATCACTTGTACTGGTCGGCCAGAAGATACGGAAGTGGACGAGAATGGCACTTTATATATGACCTTTACCTCTGGTAGTCCCAGTGAAGCGGAGGGAGGGGCCGATAAGGAGATATTTAAGGGACCAAATGGCGAAATCCCCTACGAATTTGGTTGGATTATCAGCTTAAGGGAAGATAATAATGATGCTGCTTCCCTAAGTTTTCGTTGGGATGTGGTCGCTTACGGGGGGGAACCGACAGAGAAGGGTGCGGGTTTTTCTAATCCCGATAACCTCGCGTTCGATCAACAGGGAAATCTCTGGATGGTTAGCGATATTTCTACGGGTGGGTTAAATCGAGAGATGAAAACTCGTTATCCCCAAGGGGTTCCGGTTAGTCAACGGGATTTATTGGGGATTTTTGGTAATAATAGCGCTTGGGTGTTTGCCAAGGGTCAAGAGCATCCCTATCCTTTTGCTATCGCTCCCATGGATGCGGAATTAACGGGATTGTACTTTACTCCCGACCAAGAGACGTTATTTTTGGCAGTACAACATCCGGGAGAAGCGGGGGGAATTCGTCGGGATTTGGCCTTTGAAAACCGCAAATTTGCCCTGAAAACCACTAATGGACAGGAATTTGAACAAATGCGACAAGTACCACTAGGATCGAATTGGCCCAGTGGTCAAGTTAATCAACCTCCCCGGCCAGCAGTGGTGGCAATTCGCCGAATCCAGTCAAAATAGGTGAGGGAAGTGGGGAAGTGGGGAAGTGGGGAGAATAAAGAAATAGATTGTTTCCTTGGAGTAGAAAAGCGATATTTTTCAGGAAAAATCGTTAAATTAAGGATTTTAAGGGCAAGGTCGCCATTAAAATCTCACTTTTGCCGGAGATATGTTGTGATTTTGTCCTTGAGTTTGCCAAAGATGGGCTTACTATGAGAGTAGGGGGAAAAAAGATAATTTTAGCGATCGATTAACAATGACTAGGGATCTCTGTAGGATTTTATTGATAGAGGACGAACCGACGACTGTTAAATTAATCCAGAGATTGCTGTCAAAGGCCCCCCAATGTTCTCTGGCTGAGGGGCTGACTTTTACCCTCACCCAAGCTCAGGATTTACAGGAAACTGCCGAAAAACTGGCAGGGGAGAAATTTGATCTCATCCTCTTAAGCTTGGAAATCTCCGTCCCCCCCGGTTTAAATATTCTAGTCAAAACCAGAGAATTAGCCGCTGCTATACCGATAGTGGTTCAAACTACTAGCAATGATGAGAAATTAGTCGTTAGAGCCTTTCAACTGGGTGCTGATGGTTATATTCAGTTAAATAATATCGATAGTAGTCTTTTAGTCTATCAAATTCGTGTGGCAATCGAGCGTCAGCAATATATCCTCAATCTTAAACATCAACAACAAGAAGAAGAATTTCGCGAACTGGAACAGTTAATCAAGGGAGGACAAACTAGCATCACGGCGAAAATGTTCGGTTCTGAGGCAATAAGGCAGAGTATTCCCGATATTTTTCAAGAATTAGTCCAAAATTACGGAGATTTATTAGATTTAGCTTTAGAAGAACAAGCATACAAAGTGGAACATAATCTATCGGAACGACTGCGAAGCTTGGCCGATAAGTTAGGATTCTTAAAAGCTAGTCCTCGCGATGTGGTGGACATTCATACTACCACCCTACGCCAAAAAAATCAGGATGTCACCCTAGCCAAAGCGCAGGCCTACGTTAGCGAAGGTCGTCTCATGGTCTTGGAATTGATGGGTTATCTCGTCTCTTTCTATCGTAAATACTATATCGGTCTCAGCAACATTAAACTGTTCAATAACACGCAATCATGAGTCAATATCTTCTCAAACTCTACATTATGGGTGATTCAAGTAAATCCCAGAGGGCGATCGCCAATATTTTTCGGATCTGTCGCGAGGAGTTGTCGGATCTTTATACGGTAGAAATAATTGATGTTCTCGAACAGCCGCAATTAGCGGAACAGGATAAAATTCTCGTAACTCCTACTTTAGTCAAACAACTTCCCCCACCCCTACAACGAATTATCGGTGATATGTCCAATACCCAAAAGGTTCTCCTCGGTTTGGATGTTATTCCCAAAGACTCCCATCTCAATTAGGATTCACCTAAAAATTCTTCTGGTTAGGTTTTTGCTCGCTAATAAGTAGATAAGTACCTAAGCAAAATTAATTACACATTTCGATGAAGCTTTTGCCTCTTGCCTATCTTCACTGGGAAATTAATTTTGCACGACTACTTAGCTGAAAATCAATAGTCATCCCCATCATAGCAAAGACTGGACACGATCGAGCGGCCAGTAAACTTTATAGGCTTGACCAAGTATATAACTTTCTGGCAAAAAACCCCAAGCATGGGAATCAAAACTATGGTTACGATTATCTCCCAAAACAAACAGATTTTTTGGGGGTACAGTCATAAATTCTATTTCATAATTGCCCAACTCGGCGGTGTAGGGTTCCTTGATAACTTGCTGGTTGAGATAAACTTTACCCCTGCGGATTTCAATGGTATCTCCGGCAATAGCGATGACTCGTTTGATAAAAAAATCTCCAGACTTAGGATCTAGTTGCCTAACTTTTTCGGGAGTTCTAAAAACAATTATATCGCCTCTTTCCGCTTGATAATTACCAGATTGACTGACGAAAACGCGATCACCTATTGCGAGGGTAGGTAGCATGGATTCGCTCGGAATCTGGAAAAATTCTATTCTTTGATGGAACCAATCGGGAAAATAATTACAGATAATTCCCCAAGTAAAAATCACTCCCACCATCAGTGCCAAAATGGAACGATAGGTATGACGATGGGGGTGGAATTGATGGGGGAAAGTGTGATACACATGATAAATAGCGATCGCTGTAATTAAAGGGGTAAGAAAGAGGATATTGGTAAAAAAATGATCCATTTTCAGGCTAACCTGGGATATAGTCAGAAAAATTATCCCTAAGATCACCTTATCAGCGTAAAATTGCCCTAAACCTGGCATAATCCGGTTAGCGAAGACAGCAAACCATGGGTTTTTTTGTTTCCGGGGAATTTTCTCTAAGCTGTTATTCTGTCTGGAATCATAAACAGTCCAGTGAGCGTCAAAAATATTGCTAATGTAAACGATAACCAGAGCAACTATTCCCCCTAATCCCCAGCTTACAGGGCCATTGGGGCTAAAAATTGACCAAATTGTCACAATTATTAATATTACTTGAGTGATCGCCCAAATGGTTGCTTTTTGGTTTTTGTTAGCATACCATTGTCCCAAACCGGGGAAGAACATCGAGAGATTGACAGCTAACCAGGGATCTTTTGCTGGTGAATTAGTCGCATCAGGAGGAGAAACAGCCGAAAAAAGGGGGGGTTTGCTCATAGTATATATTTATTGACAATTCAGTGATCAGTAATCAGTAATCAGTGAACAGTAATCAGTAATCAGTAAACAGTAATCAGTAAACAGTAATCAGTAAACAGTAAACAGTAATCAGTGAAAACACATTAAGAATAATACTGATCCCTTAATATATACTACTCACTTAAAACTCAAATCTGATAACTGGTAACTGATAACTGGTAACTGGTAACTGGTAACTGATAACTGATAACTGATAACTGATAACTGATAACTGATAACCACTATAGCAATCAAGAACAATTAATGCTTTTACTGCAATTTAGCACCTCTCATTACTGTCGCAAAGCTCGTTTAGCTCTAGGTTATAAGGGGATTGATTACCAAGTAGAAAATCTCACCCCCGGACTACATATTCTCAAACTCAGTCCCCTAACCAAAGGGTTAACCACTGTCCCCGTTTTAATGGGAGCAGATGAGATTATTGCCGATTCTACTGCCATTTTCAGATATTTAGAAAAGGTAGTTCCTGTCCCCTCTTTTATTCCCGCTGGGGAAAAGGAGAAAAATCAAGCTTGGTTACTAGAGGATTGGTTAGATGAAAGTATTGGAGTAGCGACGAGATTTGTCTATTATGATTATCGCGCTGGAGAGGGAAAAGCGATCGATTCTTCCCTGAGTAGTCAAATAATTATTAAGATCGTGCGACAACAATATAAAATCACCCCAGCAAGGGTAAAACTAGCGGAGGAGCGCCTAGAAAATGCCCTCAAGATTCTAGAATATTGGCAAAATCAGCCCTATTTAGTGGGAGATAAATTAAGTGTAGCCGATATTGCCGCCACTGCCCTACTCAGTCCTCTGGCTCTAATTCCCAGTTATCGTCAAAAATATCCCTGGTTGTTTGCTAGAATCGGGGAAATTCATCAACAGTGTCGAGAAAAATTGCCCCCCGGTTTAAATTAAATGCAGCGAACGACCAAAATTATTATCCTTATCTCTATCGGTTTCTTATCGCCCCTAAAAGCCCTTGCTTTGCCCGCTCCTGAAGATATTCCCGAAGAAGTTTTACGAGCAGAAATTATCACTTCGGCTCGATCGCCCTTGGATAATCAACCCCTAAATGCAGCAGAATATGCCTTACTGGAAGAACAATTAGCCACCAGCATTTATCCCCCTCAAATTAATCCCAAGATTCGACAATTAATTGCCCTGAGAAGATTACAAAAACTCCTCCAGATCTTGATACCTTTTTATCGTTAAGATCAAAATAGCCGCTCTCCTTTAGCAGGAGTGCATCTGCTAACCAAAAAGTTAGAGAGGATTGGCGTAAGGCGATCGCTTTTATCGCCAGCAGACAAAAATCCTGTGTTATGATTAATCAAAAAATCATAAAGTTTTGTAACAAACCTTGACTGCTATCCTCCACCCCCAAGAAAAACCCCTGCTTAATCCTCCCTGGTATTCCCTGTCCCCTCTCTGGCAGGGAGACGAAACCGATGTTAAACAAGGTTTACCCCATAGCCAACTCGCACCTCCTTGGCAGATTTTAATTCTCGGCGATGGTTCTCCCACCCGTCATTTACAACTTTTAACCGGTGAAAAAACGGAAGTGGATGTGATCGATATGTCCCCCATCGGCGACGATGAGGATGGCGCACCGATGAAAATTAGCCTGATTCCGGGACCGAGATTGCGTCGTCAAGTCTGGTTACGCACAGCTAGTGGTCAAAGGTTAGCCTATGCCGCTTCTTGGTGGTCCGCCAATCAAGTGGACGAATATCTAGAAAATCGTTCCCTACCGATTTGGGAAAGTCTCTCGCGGCTGCACACGGAATTGTATCGCGATGTGCAGGGACTTTATTACGGTCATTCCCCAGAATTAGAAATAGCTTTTGGGGAAAAAGGAGCATTTTGGGGTCGTCATTACCTATTTTGGCACGCTCGCCAACCCCTTACCCTGATTTACGAGGTTTTTTCTCCCTATCTCCGTAAATACCTCGGCGAAATGAGAATTGATCAATTAGAATAACTGCCGTAGATATTTCTATGTAGTTCAATTAGCTAATCTTTGGAGAGAATTAAATGATTTTTCTCCGTTAATTTGGCCATCCAACCCGGTTCGATCACAATCGTGCTAATTTTTTCGATAATAATTGCCGGTCCTGCCAGACAATCAAAAGGTTGCAGATCTGAACGCTGATAAATTGGCGTTTCTCGCCATTGATTAGCCATAAAAACCGCTACTCGATCGAGGATAGGGGGTAATTCTTCCATGGGACGGGTGCGAGTTAAAATTGCTTCTTGGGGACTGTCCATAGTCTCGATCAATTCCACGGCGATGGACTCAACAATTAAAGCTTTTTGTTCTTGTTTAAACCCATAACGTCTTTGATGTTCTCGTTCAAAATCCTGACGCATTTGATCGCTAAAATTAACCGCTAAAGTGGCATCACTGCCTTGATATTTTAAACTGACTTGCTGCCGCACCTGATTATAACCCTCTAATTCCCGACCTGCTAAAACTTCTAATTCGTTCATTTCTGGGAGTAACTGCCCGATTAAATCGGCATTTAACGGCTGTTCGATCGCTTTTTCTTTAATTACCCTCAAATCGGCCAAACCCATGCCGTAGGCGCTTAAAACTCCGGCGTAGGGATGGAGAAAAATGCTTTTCATTCCCAGAGTATCGGCAATTAAACAGGCTACTTGACCCCCAGCACCGCCAAAGGTACAAAGAGTATAATCACTGAGATCATAACCCTTTTGCAGAGAGATTTTTTTAATCGCATTAGCCATATTTTCCACGGCAATTTGAATAAACCCCGCAGCCAGCAGTTCAGGACTATTATTACCCCCCATTGTTGCGGCCAATTCTTGAAACTTTATCAGCACAATCTCTCTATCTAGGGGTAAATTTCCCTCTTGTCCAAAAATAGCGGGAAAATAGGCCGCTTGAATTTTTCCTAACAAAACATTAGCATCGGTAATTGTTAAGGGTCCACCCCGTCGATAACAGGCCGGTCCTGGATTAGCTCCGGCACTTTCCGGCCCCACCCGAAAACGATAACCATCATAGACTAAAATCGAACCCCCACCAGCAGCCACGGTGTGAATACTTAACATCGGCGATCGCATTCTTACGCCGGCAATTTCGTTATCTGTTTGCCGCTCGTATTCCCCTTGAAAATGAGAAACATCGGTGCTAGTTCCTCCCATATCAAAACTGATAATTTTGCTAAATCCTGCCCTTAAACTGGTTTGTACTGCGCCAACTATTCCCCCCGCAGGACCAGATAAAATGCTATCTTTACCCTGAAATTTATCGGCGGTGACTAAACCGCCATCGGATTTCATAAATAGTAAGCTAGTTTTCGGTAATTGCTGGCTAATACTATCAACATAGCGGCGTAAAATTGGCGATAGATAGGCAGAAACTACTGTGGTATCTCCCCGGGATACCAGTTTCATTAAAGGACTGACTTGGTGGGAAATGGCTAGATGAGTAAAGCCGATTTCTTCGGCAATGGCTGCCACTTGTTTTTCGTGGTCAGGATAACGATAACCGTGCATAAAAACAATCGCACAACTTCGGATACCCGCTTGATAAACTGGTATTAAATCGGCTTTAACTTGGTCGGGATTAACGGCGATTAATTCTCGTCCTTGACTATCGTAGCGTTCGGCCACTTCGATAACTTGTTCGTATAATAAAGAAGGAAGAATAATTTGACGAGCAAAAATATCGGGGCGATTTTGATAGCCAATTCTCAAGGCATCTTTAAAACCTTTGGTGATTAACAAAACTGTGCGCTCTCCCTTTCTTTCTAACAGCGCATTGGTGGCTACCGTTGTTCCCATTTTAATCACTTCGATGTTATCTAGGAAACCGCTAATATCTTTAATGCCTTGAATGACTGCATCTGGGTATTTTTCGGGATTTTCCGAGAGCAGTTTATAGAGAACAATCCACTGTTGATCGGCAAGGGGAACAATCAGAAATCTAGCGGCATCTCTAGCTAGTCGTTCAATAATTTCTGGTTGATCGATTATCGCCACGATATCGGTAAAAGTTCCCCCTCGATCGATAAAAAATTTTAACATAATCCCTCCCAGTTCTCAGAATCAATTAACAATTGTGCCTAATCCTTTTAAAATAAACTAGATTGATCTATCTGAGTAAGCAAAATGTCCACAGGAATCGCTATTTTAGGGGTAGGACGTTGGGGAGTACATTACGTCCGTCATTTTTCTCAACATCCCTCAGCACAAGTGGTGGCGATCGTTGACTCCTCCCCTGAAAAACTCTGTCTCTGTCGCGATCAATTTAATCTCGATACTAATAAGGTTATTTTAGCCAATGACTGGGAATCTATTCGCAATCACCCAGAAATCTCGGCTGTAGTCGTCGTTACTCCTGCCATCAGCCATTATCCCCTGATTAAAGATGCTCTTAATTTAGGTTATCACGTCCTCGCCGAAAAACCCTTAACCCTTAATCCCCAAGAATGTGCCGAATTAACGGAATTAGCGGCGCAAAAACAGCGTATTTTATTAGTTGATCATACCTATCTTTTCCATCCCGCCGTTATCACTGGACAAAAAGTCCTGCAATCCGGGGGTATCGGTAAACCTCTTTATGGTTATGCTACCCGCACTCACCTGGGTCCCGTCCGTCAGGATGTGTCCGCTTTGTGGGATCTAGCTATTCACGATATCTCGATTTTTAATCATTGGTTAAATAGTACACCAATATTGGTACAAGCGAGAGGAACAGTTTGGCTACAACCTAATCTAGCCGATTTAGTCTGGTTAACCCTGATCTATGGCGATGGTTTTCAAGCAACTATTCACCTTTGTTGGTTGAATCCCGATAAACAGCGACGCTTAGGGATAGTTGGCAGCGAAGGGACTTTAATTTTCAATGAATTAGACTCTCGATCGCCTTTAACCCGACAAAAGGGCGATTTTGAACGTCAGGAAGCCTATTTTATTCCCCGGGGACAGGAGACGGAATCTATCCCTATTGCCGATGGTGAACCCCTGAAAGCATTATGCGAACATTTTTTAGAGTCGGTGGCTACGGGTGTCAATTCTCCTGTATCTTCGGGATCGGTAGGGACGGAATTAGTCAAAATCCTCCAAGCAGCAGAATTATCTCTAGCCAGAGGTGGAGAGATTGTACGCTTAGAATAGGGAAAAATGGGGTTGATAAGCTGTTGACTATCACCCGGTCGGTGCATAGCATGGATGGTCAGTTTATCGGCGACCATATAGTTAGTAAGACTTATATGAAGGGAATCCAAACCTACAAATAGATGTTATACTAAATCTGGTTATTAAAGACTGATTATTTATTCCCCTTTTTGCATGAGTACATGAGTAGAAAACGGGTTTCTCCGAGAAACCCGTTTTCTGTGCGTTACTCAACGGATTTAGTATTAAAGCTTTAGATGAGCGATTGACCCCTGAAATCAAGGGATTAACGGCACGGATTGCCTATCAGGAATTACTAACTGGGGGATTTTAATCGCTTTATTTGTCGCCATTTTGGGTGATGCGGCTAAACTTTTTGTTTTTTTTCCCTCCCATTAATCCTTTGATAAAATTCCTTGTAAAAAAGCGGTAGTTTTTAAATCGATCCCTGTAATTGCCGTGCCAACAACTACCGAATATGCACCAACTTCTAGGGCTTTTTTTGCTTCTGTTGGTGTCGATATTCCTCCCTCACAGATAACAGGAACTGATAACTTATTAACTAATTCTCCTAGGAAAGAAAAACTCGGCGGATGCAGCTGTTTAGTTGCTTCTGTGTAACCGTAAAGAGTTGTACCGACAATATCAGCACCAGCTGCCACGGCATAAATAGCACTTTCGATCGAGTCTATATCTGCCATGACTAATTTACCAGTTTCCTGATGAATACGATCGATAATTGTGGCTAAATTTTCATCATCGGGGCGCTTTCTGGGGGTAGCATCCAAGGCAATTATATCGGCACCCGCATCGGCAATGGCGAGAGCATCTTGATATTTGGGAGTAATATATACCGAACAATCGCGATAATTGCGTTTCCAGAGTCCAATTATTGGTATATCTGGCAATTGTTGACGGGTGGCTTTCAGATGAGCGGGACTGTCAATTCTTACCCCACAAGCACCCCTATCCACACAAGCATGAGCCATGGCGGCAATAATTACAGGATCGTGCAGAGATGACTCCACCGGCGCTTGACAGGAGACGATTAAACCCGATTTTAAGGTTTCTATTCTCATAAATTGGGGTAGTGGGGTAGTGGGGTAGTGG
>NZ_JADEXY010000085.1 GCF_015206885.1 Microcystis aeruginosa LEGE 91341
CGGCCATTCCCCCCCATCCCCAACACCATCAATTAGTACAAAAAGGTACAGAATTAATTGCGGAGGAGGAAAACAACTCCGGATCTAAATTGGGACGATTGACGGGAGCAAAATTTAAGACCTACGAGCGCTTAAAAAGGTATTCTCAAGATAGTAAGGATGATCTATTTGCTCATGAGGATTTATGCAAGGCTCTCGACCAATTGTATCATTATCCCCTTAGACAGTCGGCTCTCGATCGCTTAAATCGTGGTTTAAGAACCGGCATCAGTGACCGACAATTGGCAGACTTACTGGTATCTTTATATAAAGATAACGATCTCTGCATTCTTCACCCACAAGAATCCACCCAAGAACCTCAGATTATTTGTTCCTTGGGTCTATTTCAACCTTCTTAAGTCCCCCTTATCAAGGGGGATTCAGGGGGATCTAACCAATTCAAGTCCCCTATCAAGGGGGATTCAGGGGTATCAAACCCAATTCAAGGGGGATTCAGGGGTATCAAACCCAATTCAAGGGGGATTTAGGGGGATCTAACCAATTCAAGTCCCCCTTATCAAGGGGGATTTAGGGGGATATAACCAATTCAAGTCCCCCAATTCAAGGGGGATTTAGGGGGATCAAACCCAATTCAAGGGGGATTTAGGGGGATATAACCAATTCAAGTCCCCCAATTCAAGGGGGATTTAGGGGGATCAAACCCAATTCAAGGGGGATTTAGGGGTATCAAACCTCCTGACTCCTAACCCTAACAACAATTTTTGATATTTCCAAGAGGTCTAGTATGTCCCTTAACTTCTCCCGGACTCGCGACTTATTATCTAACTTCCAATTTGGGGAACTGTTTATCGAGGAATTGGGATGGTCTCATCCTCGCGCAAAAAAAACTGTTAGTATCACCGTTGACAACCAAGAATACCCCTGTCAACGAATTGCGGAAGTGTCCGGAGTAGCAGTATTAGAGGTGACAACTACCGATATACCCGATGCGAAACTTCGTCGGGAAATTCACCAGCAAGTTATCGAAAGAATTGCCGAAAATCTGCTAATTTTCGTCGATGGGGGACGGACGCGCAGTTTATGGTACTGGGTAAAAAGAGAGGGAAGTAAAAGTTATATCCGTGACCATCTTTATATAAAAGGACAACCGGGAGATTTATTTCTCGGTAAACTAGCGGAATTAGTCCTCGATATCACCGACTTTGAAGATGGGGAACCCTCCGTGGTGGAGGTGGCCCATCGCTTACAAAAAGGTTTCGATATCGAAAAGATTACCAAGAAATTTTATCAGGAATTTCAGCGAGAGCATTTACAGTTCCTCCCCTTTATCCAAGGAATCGATCGAGAAAGCGATCGAAAATGGTACACTTCCGTTATTCTCAATCGTTTAATGTTCGTCTATTTCCTGCAGCGCAAGGGATTTATCGATAACGACTTCAACTATCTGCAAAACCAATTCCAAGCAAGTCAACGACGGGGGGAAAATTTATTCTATCGTCAGTTTCTGCAAACCCTCTTTTTCCAAGCATTCGCTAAACCGGAATACCAACGAGATGCGACAGTAACTGCATTGGTGGGAAAAGTCAAATATCTTAACGGAGGATTATTTCTCCAACATCCCCTCGAAAATATTTATCAAAACATTTGTATTGATGACCAAGCATTTGAGAATATCCTCGATTTATTCTCCCGTTACTCCTGGAATCTTGACGACACTCCGGGGGGAAGCGATGACGAAATTAACCCGGATGTTTTGGGATATATCTTTGAAAAGTACATCAACCAAAAAGCTTTCGGTGCTTACTATACCCGTCCGGAGATTACCGAATATCTCTGTGATAGGACGATTAATAAATGGATTGTCGAGAGAAGCAATCAACATTATCCCCGCAAACAATTTGCCAGTATTTCTGAACTACTAATCAATCTCGATTCTCCCCTCTGTCAGCTTCTGATTGAAGATATTCTTCCCCAGCTTTCTATTTTAGACCCTGCCTGTGGTTCTGGTGCTTTTTTAGTGGCTGCGATGAAGACATTAATCGCAATTTATAGCGCGGTAATTGGGACAATTGAACTACGGGGAGACAGTAAATTAAAACAGTGGTTAACAGAGGTAAGAAAATCCCATTCCTCCCTCGGATATTACATCAAAAAAAGAATTATTTCCGATAACCTCTACGGTGTCGATATCATGGAGGAAGCGACGGAAATCGCGAAACTGCGTTTATTTCTCGCTTTAGTTGCTGCCGCACAATCGGTGACAGAATTGGAACCCTTACCGAATATTGATTTTAATATCATGTCGGGAAATTCCCTCATCGGTTTAATTCGCGTGGACGGAAAAAGTTTTAATCTCATGCAAACCCTCACCGAGCAAAATTATCAGACAATTCTCGCGGAAAAAAATCGCAGTATTGAATTATACAAAGAACACGCTTTTCAGTTGGGAGAAGTACAGGGAACCCCCCAAGAAAACCGTCTCCAGATGTTACGCAATCACATCGAGGATGTCAACCGCGAATCGGTGCAGAAAATGAACTACCCCGCCGCAAGCGGACGGGGTATCAGAATCAAAATAGACTCAATTGTAGATTTTGGTGTAGCTGCAGGTATTCTTTATCTTGTTCTTTTACATATCTCGCTATCATACCTTCATCCCCATGCTTTCCTACCGTACTTGCGTAATATCCATCACTCCAAAACTCTCCTCCCCACAACTGCTTTTTCACTTGAGGACACTTTTTGAAAATTTCTCTCGCCGTTATACTTTTAATCATTGTCACTATCCTTGTCACACTATAGGTCGGTACTGATTGCACCAGAAAATGCACATGATCTTTATCCACTCCAATTTCTACAAACTTTATCTCGTATCGTTTTTCCATCTCTAGACAGACTTCTTTCAACAAGCTATCTACCTGTTCGTCGAAAACGGCTTTACGATATTTGGCTGGGAACACTAAATGATATAGCAAAACACTTACGTTATGGCTCTTATGGATGTATTCACTCATTTTTCTATTGTACGCCGCGAGCGGCGGGGAATTAGACCCGAAGAGATTAAAACGCGGTGAAGTCGATAAAGGTCAAATCTTAGACTATCAAACCTATCGTTTAGGATTTCGGTCAATTTCATCAAGTACAAACGAACGATCTTTAATTTCTAGTCTGATACCTAAATCAGTTTTTTGCGGAAATTCGTTATCTGTTAGTGAGTACGAACAAAATAATTTTCAAGAAAATGAGGCATTCAAATTTTTCATCGTTACCATGTTAAACAGCTTTTTAATTGATTGGATGCTTAGACAAAAAGTATCTGCTAATATTAATATGTTCTACATATATCAACTACCTATCCCTCGATTAAAAGAAGGAGATAAATACTTTCAGGAGATAGTAGAAAATGCCGCAAAATTGATTTGTACCACAGAAGAATTTGAGCAATTAGCGAAAGAAGTGGGGATAGGTTCCCATAAAAATGGAGTCACAGAAGAAGGAGCAAGAATGGCAATTAGAGCGAAATTAGATGCAATAGTCGCCCACTTGTATGAATTAAACCTAACAGAATTTCAACATATATTAACTACCTTTCCCCTCGTCCCCGAAAGCGTCAAAACTGCCACCCTCAAAGCTTACCAAACCCTCTAAGGGAATTAGGAATTAGGAATTATGAATTGGGAAGTAGGGAAATTGAACTAAAACCCCATAAACCCCCAACCTACATTACTGAACGAGTACGGAGGGAGTCGAACCCCCGACACCCAGGACCGGAACCTGGTGCTCTATCCTCTGAGCTACGTACCCACGATAAAATACTATTACATCATACCACTAGCCGGCGCAGTAGAGCAGAAATTTCCCATGACTAGCGATCGCTCTTTAAAATTACTTATCAGTAACGATGACGGCATTTCCGCGCTAGGAGTCCGCACCCTTGCTAACACCCTCGCTACTGCGGGTTATCAAGTCACCGTAGTTTGTCCCGACGGCGAGCGCTCTGCCACCGGTCATGGCTTAACCTTACACCATCCCATCCGGGCCGAACAGGTGGAAGGAATTTTTCATCCGGATGTGATTGCCTGGTCCTGCTCGGGAACTCCCGCCGATTCGGTAAAATTTGCCCTTAGTGCCGTCCTCAAAGAGCGTCCCGATTTAGTTTTAGCTGGCATTAACCACGGGTCTAATCTCGGCACTGATATCCTCTATTCTGGAACGGTTTCCGCGGCCATGGAGGGATTAATCGAAGGTATTCCCAGTATTGCTGTTAGTCTGGCTAGTTTTAAAGCCTGTGATTTCCAACCGGCTGCGGATTTTGCCCTCAAGTTAGTCAGGAAAGTTACCCTTAACCCTTTTCCTGTTCCCACTTTACTCAATGTTAACGTCCCTCCGGTTAGTAGTGCCGAAATCAAGGGAGTGAAAATCACTAGGCAGGGATTGCGACGCTACGAGGAAACCTTCGAGAAAAGACTGGACCCCAGGGGTAAAAGTTATTACTGGTTAATCGGGGAAGTGGTGGAAGATATCGAACAACCGGACTACAGCCATTTACCCCCGCAAGTGCCTACGGATGTGCGCGCTATTGGCGAGAATTTTATCACCATCACGCCCCTACAATACAATTTAACTGATGTGCAGGGGTTTCAACATTTGCACCGGAATTCTTGGTTTGATTGAGGAGCATCTCATGATATTCTGATTCAATCAGTAGCGTTTGAGAGCCTATGTCCCCATCTCAATTTAATTTTCAAGAAAACGAACTCGAAGAAGCGGATGTCATAACCCTCTGGGATGAGCAAGGTCGATCGCTAGACTGTTATATTGAGAATGCCTATGAAACCGATGACCTTACCTATATGCTTCTTGTCCCCGTGGATACCCCGGTGATGATACTAGCTTGGGATGAGGAATCGGAGGAAGAAGAATCTGATGCCTTCTTAATCGAAGATAGCGAGGAAATCGAGCGAATTTTCGCCGATGCTAAGGCAGTTTTAGCCGAATTAGACCTATTGCTCAAACCCACTGCTCACACCTTAACTGTTAGTGGTGAATTACCGCCCCTAGAAGAAGATAATGTTCTCAGTTTAGAAATCGATAGCGATGAACCCTCCTCGTCATCAGAGCCGGAAGAATTGCAATTTCTCGCCAGTTTCTTTTCCGAAGACCAAAAATACTCGATTTACAGTCCCCTTGCTCCTTTGTTATTCTTAGCTGTCGGTGATGGGGAAGGGAAAGTTGAATTAGTTTCCCCCGATGATGACGGTATGGGACCGATTCTAGAGGAACTTTTGTTTGATGAACTCGATTAATCAGATGATTTTACCAAATCCGCTGACCAAAATTGTTGATAAATCTAGTCACAGTATATCTTTCGGGATTTCATCATCATCGTGATTAAAACGGATTTGGTATTTTTTCTTTAAATTAGGGCGTTTCTCATAAAGATGAAGTATAAACTAATTTGCTATTGACAACCGGCTCCTGTCTCCCCAAAATAAAAACCTCATACCTCACTATTAAGATAAATGCTATATCACCACAACTACGGGAGAGCTTTAAAGATTAGCTATTTTTCTGGTGATAGTGAGGATGAAAGGTTTCCAAGCAAGACTGATTAAATAACCCAATCCTGCCACTAAAATAATTGTCGCCCCCGAGGTGAGATTTAAACTATAGGATAACCATAAACCAACTAAAGTAAAGACAATTCCTAAAATAATCGCTAGGATCATCATTCCCTTCATATTTTTAACAAATTGTCCACTGATAGCGGCGGGAATAGTTAACAAAGCAATCACCATAATTAATCCTACCACCTGCATTACTGCCACAATAGTTAAAGCGGTTATTCCCATTAAACCTAAATAAATTATCTCCACGGGAATATTACGAATAATCGCAAAGGTTTCATCAAAAGATATGGCTAACAACTCCTTATAAAAGATACTAACTAAGGTGATAATTAATATATCTATGGCTGCCATTATCCATAAATCATCCCTCGGTACAGTTAAAATACTACCAAAAAGATAACTCATTAAATCAGCTTTATAACCGGGGGTTAAATCAATAAAAATTACCCCAATCGCCATACCAATTGCCCACATCACCCCGATTAAAGTATCAGATCTCTCCCGGATGCGACGTTGTAAAAATCCCATGCCTAAAGCCGAAAAAAAGGTAAAAAATATCGCCCCCACCACAGGATTAATCCCAAAAAAATAACCGATTCCTATCCCTCCATAGGCAGCATGAGCGATTCCCCCACTGATAAAAACCACACGATTAACTACTACCAAAGTACCCACAATCCCACAGGCAATACTAACTAATATTCCCGCAGCAATCGCATGGCGCATAAAATCAAATTGTAAGGCCTCTAGCATAGGGAATTATGAATTATGAATTATGAATTATGAAATTGGGTGTGGGGTGTAGGGAGCTTTTTCAGTAAACAGTAAACTAAAAACTCACATCTGATAACTGATAACTGATAACTGATAACTGATTATTGATAACTCTCAATTACTTGACGAAAATCGCTTTTTTGTTTGACTCCGCGCATTTCCTTGACTAATTCCCGATCCTTAAAGAATTGTACCGTGGGAGTCCCAGTTACTTGACCCATTTTGGCAATTTCTGGGTCAGCTTCGATGTCAATTTCCACAAAATAAATTTTGCCATCGTACTCATCGACCACTTTATCTAAAATCGGTTTCAGGGTTTTACAGGGGCCACAGGTGGGAGAAACATATTTTACCATTAACAAGCGATCGCCGTCGTGGAATAATTTCCGCAAAGCATAACCCCCAACGTGACGGGTTTTGTGAATATCAAAAGTCTCCTCCGTATCGGCCGGGGTTTCGCTAACGGTTTTCGTCTCGTAATGTTCAGAAGTTGCCGATTGACGGTATTCTTGGATTAAATTATGCTCCGATAACCATCTTTCTGCCAATAACGCCGCCATACAACCCGTACCTGCGGCAGTGATGGCCTGACGGTATTCGTGGTCCTGCACGTCTCCTGCGGCAAAAACCCCCTCGACGCTGGTAGCAACAGTCCCCGGTTTGACTTTCACATAACCCACCTCGTCTAATTCTAGTTGTCCTTGGAATAGGGAAGTATTGGGAGTGTGACCGATGGCATAAAATAACCCTCTAACGGCTAATTCACTGATTTCTCCCGTTTGCGAGTTTTTAATGCGTAATCCTGCCATTTTACTGCCTGTACCGAACACATCCACCGCTTGGGTGTGAAAATGAACGGTAACTTTCGGATTATTTAACACCCGGTCCTGCATTGCTTTCGAGGCACGCATCGCTTCCCCGCGAATTAATAAATGGACGTGGGAGCCGTATTTAGTTAAATATACGGCTTCTTCTGCCGCCGAGTCACCGCCACCAATGACAGCGAGGTTTTCCTCTCTAAATATCGGTGTAGCACCGTCACAGATAGCACAAGCGGAAATGCCGTTACTCCAGAATTGGGCCTCGCTGGGTAATCCTAAGCGTTTGGCAGTGGCTCCCGTGGCGATAATAATACTATTGGCCTTAACTTCCCGGTCCGTGGAACGAATGATAAAAGGACGCTGACTTAAATCCACCGAGATAACATCTTCGGTATAGCATTGGGTCCCCCATCTTTCGGCCTGTTCCTTCATTCTTTCCATCAGTTTCGGACCGGTGATTCCTTCGGGAAAACCGGGGAAATTTTCTACTTCTGTGGTGGTCATCAATTGTCCCCCCGGAATGCCTCCCGCTTGGAAACCCTCAAACATCAAGGGTTTTAAGTTCGCACGCGCCGCATAAATCGCCGCTGTATATCCCGCGGGTCCCGAACCAATAACGACTAAATTTTCGACAGTCATAACCGTAAATGCAACTCATAACGACTACGCTTTTTAGTATAGCAGCATCAGTTACCGGTTATCTGTGTAATATTCCTCGTTACTGACTCTACCAGTGGGTGAAGTCTGCCGCAAATTGAGATAGGGATAACAGCTTAATGCGGGTATCTTGAGCGACTTTTTGGCGCATTTGAGCGGTATTATATCCCCAATCGGCTAAATATAAGCCCACATCGTTTAAATCTGCTTGTTGCTCCACTAATTCCAACGCATCGAGACGATCCTCGACAAACCACAAATTAGCGGGAGATTCCGGTAAATCAGCTAGTATTTGCTGAATAGTGACGTATTTTGGCTGTTTGATTTCCTTGCCAATTAATCTCGCTTCTGGAAAATTAATTGCTACTTTTTGTAACAATTGCTTGACAAAACGACTTTCTTTGGTAGTGATGATATAAACCAAAAAATCCGAGTCTAAAAGAGAGGCTAGACGATCGATCGCGGGTTGATAAAATTGATGTAAAGTTAACCAAGAGTCTAGATCCGACTCAATCCATCGATCCCGAAGACCATCGAGAGCATTTGAGAGAACTTTTTTCGCTATTTTCTCCCTTTCTAGCAGATTTTGCCGAATTGACGGCCAATTATTTAAAGCTTCCTCGTCGGGAATACCGAGAACGAGCGATCGCAACAGTAAAGGCATTTCCCAACCAGTTTCGATAACGGGACGAAGTTGCGAAAACCTCGGGAAAAAATCCTCGGGAATTATTTCCGGCCAAAGGGTTTCATAGGTGCGTTTGCTAATCTGAAAATACTCGATCATGCCATCACAAAGAACACCATCAAAATCGAGTGCTAGAATGCGGGGGGATTGATTCATAAATGCTGGTTTAATCTCAATAATGGCAGTATAGCGCAGGGAAAATTAAAAAATTGTCTGGTACATCATGCTATTAGCTATTCTTGGCTTCATCGTTGACATAACATAGATGTCTGATGATTTCTGTAACAGAATTTTTCAATCCCTCTACATGAATCCAGCCCACATATACAGCATATACGATATTTTGGTGATTGTCCTGTATATAAACATGATGGACACGATATATATCTGAGCTTAAATAAATATAACCACTGGCATCTTTAAATTTACCTTCTAGTAATATTTTTTCTTTTAAAGGTTTCATTTTTACCATATCTTTAGTCACTCCAGATATTTTGGCTATTCTTTCTATGGCAATATCAACACAAGTGTTATTACTGTAACTATTACCCTGATTATAATCCTGCTGACCGAAATAAATTGTCTCTACGATATTTTTAGCCACTTTATCTGATGTTAGGTAATAAGTATGAGCATTAAGGGAATTCAAGACAACGGCAGCAATTTCTACAGAATCAAAAATATTGCCAGTCGCTTCTAGATAATAATCGCTCATTAAAATCTTGGATACATCGGTTATAGAATCAAAAAGAGGACGAATTGGATAAGCGATAATATCGGAGGAATTGATCAGATTATTCCAGAGCAAACGCTGACTTTGATGCTGGCTAATAAATTTTTCAATTTGATTGGTATCAATGCCTAAAGTTAAATTTAAAAATGGGATCGGTGAACCCATTGTTGTCACACTAGATAGGGAAAGTTTGCCCCGTTCTTTACCGATAAGATCACGAATTTTATGAGCGGGATCCTGAGGATCAAAACGCTCAGAAAATAACAGATCCCAAAGGATTACAGTACCCAAAGAATGCGCGACTATATGTAATTCGCTTTCCTGGGGATAAGCTTGAACAAGATCGATTAATTGATCGGCAATAATGCGGCGAATTTGTTTTCCTCGATCGCTGCCTAAATAGCTAAATGCGTCACCGATAAAATAAGATAAATACTCTTTTCTAAAATTTTGATAGCGAAAGGATTGCTCGGGATTAAAATTACTATTTTTCTGTTTTTGTGTCTGTAATTCTTGGTCAATATCTCGCCATAATTTTTCGGTTCCTTTGAGAACATTTCCCCAAAATCCTGCATAACAGTGGGGAATCGCCAGATTTTTGCGTTTACATTCTTCTTCAATTAGTTTAATTAATTTATTGGCATAACTAGCGTCTCTTGTGGCCACTCCATGAATAAAGTAAATAAGCATATAGATTTATCTCAATAAGCGTTGATCGGAATCTCTCACCTTCTTAATATACCCTTCTAGCTTCAGAAAAATATCAGGATGGAGCGAGATATAGTAATGCACAAGTTATCCTATTTGTCAAGATTTTTGTACTAATTGCTATATAATACAAATGCCCGCTATTATAGAATTATATTTTTCCCTTTTAACTTAGTCTTATGGTTTCGCAACTAGATAAAACTAACGTCACTAAAATTATCTACCCCGATAGCGATAGTCAACCCATGGCCGATAATACCTTGCAATTTCGTTGGATTACGACAATTAAAACTAATTTAGACTGGCTATTTCGCGAGCAGTCTGATGTCTTTGTTGCGGGGGATTTACTTTGGTATCCCGTGGAAAATGATAATAAACTGCGTCAAGCGCCGGATATCATGGTGGTTTTTGGAAGACCAAAAGGGGAAAGAGGTTCCTATCGACAATGGCTAGAAAATAACATTAGTCCCCAGGTAGTTTTTGAAATCCTCTCTCCGGGTAACACCCTCACGGAAATGGCTAAAAAACAGCTATTTTATGACCGTTATGGGGTCGAGGAGTATTATCTTTATGATCCCCATAAAAATGATGCCAGTGGTTGGATAAGAGGCGAAAATCAGCTAGAAATTCTGGAAACTCTCGATAATTGGGTTAGTCCCCGTTTAGGCATTCGTTTTCAGTTGGGAGAACCGGAAATGTTGCTTTTTTATCCCGATGGACAAGCTTTCACCAGCTATAACGAGGAAAAACAACGAGCGGAAAGATTAGCCAATAAACTGCGGGAATTGGGCATTAATCCTGACCAAATCTGAGAGGATGTTTCTTGGCTACTATTAAAAACGGATTTGCTCTGGGAGTGCCTATTGACTAGAGGCAATACCGCGCTGACGTAATTGGTCGATAAAAAATTCTTCCAGGGAAGCACGAGCTAAATTAAGACTAATCAAGCGAGCATCCATACTAGACAGGGCAGCCAGAAAAGCATCGGGTTCTCCCTGTAATTGTCCGTGCCAACAATTATCGCGCCAATGCAAACCGAGGAGCCATTGCTGTAGTTGCTCCTCCCTACCACCTTGAACAATCACCTGATAGACATCAGCACGACCGAGAATTTGATCGAGGGAACCGACACAGAGTAATTCTCCCCGGGCCAACAGGGCAATGCGATCGCAAATTTGTTCCACATCGGAGAGAATATGAGAGTTAAAAAAGATGGTTTTCCCCTGTTGTTTGAGGGAGTGAATAATTTCTCGCACCTGATAGCGACCGATAGGGTCCAGTCCCGACATCGGTTCATCGAAAAAGACTAATTCGGGATCATTGATTAATGCTTGAGCTATACCGATCCGTTGCGTCATACCCTTAGAATATTGACGCAATTGTTTTTTCTGGGCAGTTTTGCGGTCTAATCCCACTAAATCCAATAATTCAGGAATGCGTTTTTTCTGCACAGAAGAGGGAATTTGAAAAATGCCGCCGATTAATTGTAGGAATTCCCAGCCGGTGAGATAGTCGTAGTAGTAGGCATTTTCGGGAAGATAGCCGATGCGTTGCCTGACCGAGCGATCGCCAATTGGCTGACCGAGAATCAAGGCCCGTCCAGAAGTGGGTCGGACAATCCCCAAAAGGGTTTTTAAGAGCGTGGTTTTGCCGGCCCCGTTCGGGCCTAATAATCCAAAGGTTTCGCCCTCATGGACAATTAAAGTACAGTTTTTCAAGGATTCGATTTTTTTATTTAACCAGAATCCTGTCCGATAAGTTTTTTGTAAGTTGAACGTCTCTAGCACAGTTTGACGGCTGGTATTCGTCATTGTTTTGGAGTCATCTGAGACAGAATACATGGGTCTGATATCCCTTTTCCGATACTTTGCTTTTATTATCCCCAAATTGTCAGCAGCAATGTCAACAGTATCAAAATAGCCCGGTTTTGGAACCCAGAAAAATTCCAACCGGTCTTGAGAAGCGGTATCAGTGCAGTTCCGGGCTATTGCCAGCTTTCTTCTCTGGCATTGCCGAAAATTAGCCGCTAAAATCTGTTAGAAAGGTAACTTTGACACTGGAGCGGCAACTGGTACAATAGGGCGAACGCTTATGGAAACCAGACTCTTACACAAACACAGCATGAAACAACTCCTCAATTGCCTTAATTCCCTGACAGTGGCCAGTGTAGCCACTATCGCCTTAGCCTACCCTGGCATCGCTCAAGTTAATCTGTCTGTTTATCCCGCTCCTTCCTCGTCGAACGAATCCATCGAATTATACGTTCCCCCGCCAGAAAACAATAACACCAATAATAATACCTGTACTCAATTGATTGGGGCAAATATCGATAAAATTATCGGTCAAGCTCCCAATCAGTGGGGTATATTAATCGAATCTATCGATCGCCAAACGGTCATTTATAGTCATAACGCCGATCGCTATTTTATCCCTGCTTCTAATACAAAGTTATTTACCACGGCTGCCGCTTTACAAGCGATGAACCCGGAAACGACAATTCAAAAAAAATCCCTGCGCGATTGGGTGAATATCACTAATCAGAGAAGTAATAATTTCTACGCTGAAACTCTTTTTCGCTTTATTGGCGGTTCTAAAAATGTTACTGCCATCTTGGCACAATTGGGCATCAATCCCAGTGGTTTTCGTTTAGCTGATGGTTCGGGATTATCCCGTCGTAATACTGCTACTCCCCGCTCGATCGTGGAAATTTTGCGGGTGATGTATTATTCTCCTAATCGCGACACTTTCTATGCTTCCTTACCAGTGGCGGGAATTAGTGGCACCCTGAGAAACCGAATGCGTCAGACGGCCGCTACTGGCACAGTTTACGCTAAAACTGGCACTCTTACCGGTGTGCGGGCCCTATCCGGTTATCTAGAAAACCCCAACCAAGAACCGATGTTATTTAGCATTATCGTTAATAATCAACGGGTTTCCGGACAGGCTCTGGTGAAAGCGATCGATACTATTGTCCTACAGATGACCCAATCTCGTTCCTGTCAAGCTCAGTAAATCTCTCGTAAAAATCCCCAACTGTCCTGATCAGCTGTCCGCGCATTTAAGTTGCTTGTGGAGATGAGGCAAGACTAAAGGTTAATAATAGCCATAATCTGCTTCAGTTTGGGTTTGGGTTTGGGGGGAGAGATATTCAAAATTAGAAGGATCTCGCAGAAAACGAAATATTTCTTCTTCGAGACGATGAATCAGATAGGGTTCTATGGAACTAGAATCGCGTAAACAGGCTAAATAGCCTTCAACATATAGCCGGATCTCATCAAAACGCGAGCCACGGTGCCAAAGATCCACCATGTCATCGGTTAGTCTTTGATAGTAACGAATGGATTGGGTATCTTGGAGCATGGGCAGTAGAACAAAAAAAAGAGAGTGGGGGTAAGTGTGTATAGATAATACTAGGGAGAATTGCTATTCTTGGTCTCCCCTATCTCTATTGTACCGACCAAATCGCCAAAACACAGACGAGCGCATTTTCAGTGATCAGTAATCAGTAATACTAAATCCGTTAAGTATAGGCTAGTTATGAGGAGAGGCAAAAGGCAAGAGGCACTCATGCAAAAGGGAGAATAAATAATCAGTTTTTAATAACCAGATTTAGTATAAACAGTAAGCGCTGGAACAGAGAGAGGAAGTTTGAGCATTTGTACTAAAATTTTCAATACATAGTTTAAATGCAGTACAGCTTATCAATCAGGAAAACTAATAGTTAGGGTTTGCTGGTTGCTCACCAGTTTTTCTCCCCCCGCTCGACTTTTTCCGCTAATTTGGCTGATTTGGCTGAGTTATGGGCTGTTATAGATTATTCACGGTTTCTTTGTCTTTTTGCCCGTTCAATTTCTGCTTGTAGTTCTGCTATTTGTCGCTGCAATCTTTCGCTTTCGCTATCATTAGCATCAACATTAATTGAGCTTTTTACCCCTGTTTTGGCATAGTTTCCCCGGCGAATTTGACGATAGGATTCCGAGTTAAACCATTGCTGTAGATACTGGACTCTTTCCACGGAAAAAGGATGGGTTAAAAAGGAACCATTACCGCCATTGTAAATGAGAAATTTATAAATCTGGTTTAAGTTATCTTGGTCTAATTGTCGGTAGGCTTCCCCTTGGCGAATAAATTCTTCTAAGTTGCATTCATGCAGATATTTTTGACTTCCTCCCGCACATTTCATTAAAGTTCTCAGGACTAAATTTAAATCATCGGTGACTAATAAAGCGGCTCTGTCTGCTGATAATTCGGCTTTTCTGCGCCATTCATAAAAGGCATAAACTAGACCAGTAGTAATGGCTTTTCCTAGTCCTAAAGTGATGTCTCCAAGAAAATTAGCCGCCCCCATCACCCAAAAAGACATTTGAATTAAAATACTATGATCGCATTTTAAATGACCTAATTCGTGGGCAAGAATTACCCGAATTTCTTCTTCATCTAAGAGGTCTAAAAGGGCAGTATTAAAGACTATATAAGGATGTTCCGAACCCAAAGAATAGGCATTGGCTAAAGGGTTTTGAGTGACATAAAGATTCGGTTCTGGGGACATATCTAAATCCCGCAGACATTGGCGATATATACCGTATAAAGTAGCATATTGACGCGGGCCAACTTTTAAATCATTGCCCATTAATAAAATTTGCTGGGGACGTTCATAGAGATATTCGGAAAAACTTTTCGCTAATAAGTCAAACCCCGGAACTGATCTTAAGGTCTGTTCAGCTTGCTGATCTAGAGGATGTTTAAAAGCTTGACTGGAGATATCAGGATAAGTCGGCATATTTTTTCAAGGGGAAAGGAAAAAGGAAAAAATAATAATTCAGTCGTTAATCAGACATAAACTGGTATTAATTGCCAAGTTTTTTAGATTTTCTTGCCAACTTTTTCGAGAGAAATGAGGGGTTATAGTCGGGAACTACTTCTAGAAAACTCCGACTTTCTCAATAGGTTTTTAATTCTGAAAAATTGCGGATTCTAGAGTTGATTTCGGTGACATAGAATAGACCTCTGGGAGAAGTGAGCTTTTTTCTTGTTAACTATCTTTAGCAATAATTCCTAGATTAGATAACAAAGCTTGTAGGTTAGTTTGCACGGTAGCGGGTTGGTATCTCTTAATAGTTTCTAGGGAATTATCAGCGAGTTTTTGCCACAATTTCATATTATCATAGAGTTCGATCACTGCTTGGGCAAATTCCTCGGCAGTATCGGCAATTAAAACATCCTGGTGGTCAATTAATCCCATACCTTCGGCACCAATTTTTGTGGTAATAGTGGGTAATCCTAGGGAAAGACTTTGACCTATTTTACCCTTCATTCCCGCACCAAATCGCAGGGGAGCAACAAAAATACGACTCTCTTGAAAATAGGGTTCTACTTCGGGAACATAACCGGTGACAATTACTTGATCATTGGCTAATTCTTTCACTTCATCCTTGAGGTTACTTCCCAATAAATTAACGATAATGTCAGGACGGGATGCCCAAACTAAGGGCATAATTTCTAAACATAACCACTTAACTGCATCAATATTAGGAGGGTGATTGTAGCTACCAATAAATACTAAACCCGATCGCTGGTCAAAAGCAACTTTTTCTGACAGGAAAATTTCTTCATGGATATTGGGGATTACCCAAACATTTTTCACTCCTAAAGAGGATAAAACCTGCTTTTCGTCTTCCGTTACTACCACGGTTGCTTCCGCTTGATTAGCATAGTTTAACTCTAATTTCTGATAGGTTTCCCAACTCCAGCTAGTATTTTGGTAACTGGGATCGAGATAGTCTTTTTGCCGTTTTAAACGTAGAAAATGCAGGTCAATTGTATCATAAATAATTGGCACTTTTGTTTTTAAGCGAATTAAGTCCATATACTTATCGCACAATTCGGGACGACACAACCAAACTCCATCTATCAGGGGTAAATATTTGATTAATTTTTCTTCTAGATTATATCTTTGCGCTGTGCCATAAATAACTTCAATTCCTAGCTGCTGCAGGACGGAAGTATAGGGTTGTTCAGGATAGCCATTATCGGGAAAGAAAATCACTGAATAGCCTAAATTGAGCAGTAGCTTAAGAATATTTAATAAACGCACACAGCCGGATTCTCGATCGTATAGTGGAACGTAGGAGTCAATGACTAAAATTGTCGGGTTTCCTTGTAAACGTCGGGCAGCTTTGGGGACATTATTAGCATCGTTATCTAGGTGTTTAGTTAATACCTTTGACCATTTTTCTCGAAACTTAGTTTGATTAATCACTTGATATTGTTTAATCCCACTGGAAAGGTCTGTTCCCGAGGTGATTCCTTCGTAGTGAATAACGTTAGATTGGGGTTGATAGAGGACTTGATAACCCAATTCTCGGATGGCAAAACATAAGTCTGTATCTTCGTAATATGCGGGGATAAAGTCTTGACAAAAACCACCTAATTGCTTAAATAAGTCCGTAGGAACTAATAAACTGGCCCCCGAACAATAGTCCACGGGACGCACATAATTATATTCTGGTTCATCGGGACTATCTAAGCGTCCATAATTCCAACCATCGGCAGAATTCCAGATAATTCCCCCCGCTTCTTGTTGTTTACCATTAGCATAAATTAACTTAGAACCCACCGCACCAACTTGGGGATTATTGACGATTAATTTCAATAAACTTTCTAGACAATTTTCCAGAATACGAGTGTCATTATTGAGAAAATATAGGTATTGACCTTTTGCTTGACTAGCTCCATAATTACAGGAGCGAATAAAACCAGAGTTCTCCGCATTAGTTAATACTTTAATTCCTTTAACTAAAGTGGCTAATTGTTCTAAAGTTTCATCAGTGGAAGCATCATTAACGATAATTACTTCATAAGCTAAATCAGGACTTAGGTTAATACTTAAGGATTCCAAACAGTTAAAGGTGTAGGCAAATTGGTTATAAGCAGGAATAATAATTGAGACTAAAGGATCATCACTACTGGCAATTTCTAGGGGTCGCGGTTCAGCTAGTTTAGCACTTTCGATCACCTGTTCTTCAAATTCAGAGGAACTCTTTCCCGTGAGAATTTTAATGATTTTTCGTTTCGTCTTTTTGAGTGCTGGTTTCCATCCTTCCTCTTGGAGACTAAAGACAAATTTTTTCAGCAGTTTTTTGACTTTGAAAATAATCATTATTACCATAAATACTCCTCTAGAGAAACCCAATCTTGTGCTAAATTTAAATCTCTTTCTGCTCTAACAATAGCTCCTTCCTTTAATTGTTGCTTGAGGTAGTTTCTCGGTGGTTCCATAATATATAATTTAATCGCTTCATTAATTAAATTATTATATTCTTTTTCAGGATAATCACTACTCGCCAACCATCGATCGAGAAGTTGTATAGTATCTTCAGGGAGAGTTATCTGAAGCTGTCTGGCCATTTTGTCTTTCCTAACCATATCTAGATGATAACAATTATAAACCCCTAGAGCGATTTTAGTTGCTGTCGGGATAAATTCTCGGGGCTGCGGCGATTAATTTTTGGGTGTAGGGGTGTTGGGGATGGCTAAAAATCTGTTCAGTGTCACCCATTTCAACTATTTTACCCGCAGTCATCACCGCAATTCGATCGCAGAGGAATCTCGCTAACCAAAGATCATGAGTTATAAATAAATAAGTGAGATTAAATAACTTTTGTAACTCTAACATTAACTCTAAAACCTGTGTCTGGACACTAGCATCGAGCATACTAACCGGTTCATCACAAATAACTAATTCCGGACGAGTAATTAAAGCGCGAGCAATGGCTACTCTTTGCTGTTGTCCCCCCGATAACTCCCTAGGATAGCGTCGATAAAATTCCTCTACCGGTGTCAAACCGACTCGATCTAACATTTCTAAAACCTGTTTTTTTGCCGTTTCTAGACTAACTTTTTGATGGATCAAAAGCGGATCGGCAATACTTTCCCCCACCGTCATTAGAGGATTGAGACAAGCGAGGGGATCCTGGAAAATCATCTGCATTAAGCGCCGTTTGGGACGCATTTTTTCCCCCGACAAAGGGGTTAAATCTTCTCCTAAAAATTCCACTTTTCCCCCGGTGGGTTTAATTAACTGTAATAGGGTTCGCGATAGGGTACTTTTCCCACACCCCGATTCCCCAACTAAACCGAAGATTTCCCCTCGATACAGTTCAAAATTGACTTCATCCACTGCTTTAATAAATTTCTTTTCTTTTTTGAAAAAACTATCTAAAAAGTTACCTTCTAGGGTATAATACTGTTTTAAATTATCTACCTTTAACACCGTTTCTTTGCCTTGAATTGCTGTTGATTTTTCCTCCCGTAACTGTAGGTGTAAAGCAGCGGCTAAAAGAGAACGGGTGTAGGGGTGTTGAGGTGTATTAAAAACTGTTTTTACCGCTCCCGATTCGACAATTTTGCCCCCCTTCATTACCGCTAATTGATCGCAATATTCTCCCACCATCGCTAAATCATGGGAAATTAACAATAATCCCATCTCTTCCTCGCTACATAAACGCTTTAATTCCCGCAGAATTTCCGCCGAAACTGTCACATCTAAACTGGTGGTAGGTTCATCGGCAATAATTAACTTAGGGTTTAATAATAAAGCTAAAGCAATAGCCACTCTTTGCCGCATTCCTCCGCTAAATTCGTGAGGATATTGAGACCAACGATTAGCGGGAATTTTTACTTTTTCTAGGACAGTACAAGCTTGATTTTTAGCTTGACGATAGGTTAAATTTCGTCGATGAGCTTGCAAAGTTTCCACACAATGATCGCCAATAGTCATCAGCGGATCCAGTCGCGTCATCGGATCTTGAAACACTAATCCCACCGCTTCCCCGCGAAACTTTTCTAACTGTTTGTTAGACAAAGATAAAAGCGATCGCCCTTCAAATTTAATCTCACCTTCCACGTGAGTGTGATTGGGTAATAACCTTAAAATAGCCTTACCAATGGTCGATTTTCCACAACCAGATTCACCCACTAATCCCAGAGTTGCCCCTTTGCCTATACTAAAAGATACCCCATCGATCGCCCAGGAGCGAGAACTTAATTCGGTCGGGTAGGCAATTTTTAGGTCTGTAATTTCCAACATGACGCGATCGGTAACGATAAAAGTTAGGACTTAAGTAAGTAGTTATAATTAAATCGAAGAGAGATTTTGCCTCTGATCCCCCCTGCCCCCCTTGATAAGGGGGGTGCGGATCCCCCC
>NZ_JADEXY010000086.1 GCF_015206885.1 Microcystis aeruginosa LEGE 91341
TCCCTGACTAGAAGAAATTGGGTTTATGACGGATCAGGTTAAGATACTCCTCGCGGGTTTTCTGCTCGTCTTGGAAGACTCCTAACATGGCGCTGGTGACAGTCCAGGATCCCGGTTTCTGCACCCCGCGCATCACCATGCACATATGGGTTGCTTCCATGACTACCGCAACCCCTTGGGGGTCGAGAATTTCTTGAATCGCTTCGGCAATCTGACGGGTGAGACGCTCTTGAACCTGTAAACGACGGGAATACATTTCCACAATGCGAGCCAATTTACTTAATCCAACCACCTTTTGGTTAGGAATATAGGCAACGTGGGCCCGCCCCATGAAGGGTAACATATGATGTTCACAGAGACTAAAGAAGTCAATATCGCGCACTAATACCATCTCATTATGACCTTCATCGAAGATCGCACCATTAACGAGGGTTTCTAGGGATTGTTGATAGCCTTGGGTGAGAAACTGCATCGCTTCGGCCACCCGTTTGGGGGTTTTTAATAAACCTTCTCTTTCGGGATCTTCCCCCACCGAGATCAGGATATTTCTGACCGCATCCATCATCTGTTCTTTGTTTTCGTCGGAAGTTGGATGAATTTGAGCGGTTTTGCCATTGTGGGTGTTGCGATCGGGGCGAGTGGTCACGCGTGCTTGGATAGCGTCGGTTAGATTACTGTTTAAACCGTTAGAAGAAGCTATGGTCATAATGAGGATGCCTGTAGGCGAATTGATCAATAAATAGAAGTATTTCGGGTTATAATGCCCCCGCACTGGGCATAATGGTCATCGTTTCTACTACGGCCTGTTTGGGCAGTAACACCGCTTGTAGAATGGCCTGAGCGATGATATCCGGGGTTAACATGGCCGAGCGATCGAAATCTGCTTTGACGCTATCGCTGTCCCAGATGGGAGTATTGACAGCACCGGGGGTGATAATCGTGACGCGAATGGCGTTGGCCCGCTCCTCGATCGCTAAAATGCGAGAAAATGCCACTAATGCAGCTTTGCTGACACTATAGGCCCCCCAATCAGGGAAAAAATTATCGGCGGCGATCGAGGAAACGTTAATAATCGTGCCTCCTCCCTGTTGACGCATGGCGGGTAAAATCCCCTGCACACACTGGTAAACACTGGTTAAATTCAGGTCGATCACCCGCTGCCAGTCTGACAAAGGTGTGTCAGCTAAGGGATTTGTGTAACCCATGCCAGCATTATTGATCAGGATATCGATCGGTCCAGATTCTTGGGCGATTTTAGCGATACTAGGGGCTACTTCCGGGATATCTGCCAAATCTAAGGGGTAAGCTTGGGCTGATACGCCTAAATCTGCCGCCATTCCCACCACGGCTGCCAATTTTTGCTGATTGCGACCGATTAAAACCAGATTAATTCCCGCCTTGGCGAAAGCGAGGGCGGTTTCTTTGCCGATGCCGCTACTGGCTCCGGTGATCAGCGCTCGCTGTTGACGAATAACAGAGTTCATGGTATAGTCTGAAATCTCTTAATTCCGGGTAGTTAGGGCAAAATTTTGGCGGTTAGGGGAACCCTAGAAAAGATTAAGGGAGTTGGGTTGGATCGGAGCAATTTTTCTCGCACCAAAATTGCCGCGTCCACCTGGGGTGGGGGGAAGCATTGACTATCGGGTAGGTTCAAGATTAAAAATCGTTACAAAATTTTACCTAGCTAATTATAGCACCGTTAAGTCAGGGATCACTAATCTTTGTGTATATTCAGATATCTAACCAGCGAGGGGAAAAAGCAGACTGGTTGGCGAGAATTCTTGAGGCTGCCTTGAAACTTCCCCCTCCTGCGCTGAAAACTACTCACCGGAGGAGATGGCGGCGCTGGGTTGAGTGCGATTGACAATCACCACTCGATCGCCGACAACGGGACTTCTAGCGAGGAGAATTCCTTCGTTATCCTTCATTTCCAAGCGCCGAAAATCGAGATTTTGGCAACGTTGAAAAACCGAATTAGCCAATTTATCCTGTTGTGATGCCTCGAGACTATACCAATTATCGCCCAAAATAACTACTAGACGACTAGCCAAAAAGTCCGCTTCTACGGTAGAAATAATCCCAGCGGGATAACGAGTAGTTAAATCGGTAATTTCCTCTTGAATAGCTGCGACTAAACTTTGTTCGGGAGTTAATCGCGGTTTTGCTTTAGTAATCGGGACGGGAATCGGTGCCTCTGGTGCGGTTAATTCTGGGGGAGTTTCGATAATTTCCCCAGCTGCCGGTGAAGGACTAGAGACAACTTCAGGCATATTTTCGGCAATTTCCGCTGGATTTTTCGGTAAACTGATCACGGCTACTAAGAGGATAGTGACTAAACTTCCTGTTAACAAGCCGGTGATTAACCAATCGGGAATTTTTTCGCTAATTCCCCCAGGTAAAAGTCGGCGAATTTTGTTTAAAATCGCCGTCCACCACCCTTCCACCTGCTCGAAATCTGGTAAAATATCGTCAATTCCCTCCGCTGCTTCGATGGGAAAATCTGGGGTTAAACTTTGCTCAACTTCTGCGAATTCGTCTGGTTTTAAAGCAGCGGCTAACTGTTGCGTTGAGTTAAGAAGATTATCAACAGCAACTTTTGGGGGTAACACTATCCCCGTTCCCGTGTTAAGTTGGGAAACGATCGAATTTAACTGCTCGATCGCCTCTTGTAGTCGGATCACCGTTTCTGCTTGGCTGAAATTCTCTCGCTCATTTGGTTGAGTCATAATCTTTCTTAACTCGCTGCCATTCTTTTTAAAAATATCATTCTATGCGCCGTTTTCTCAGTTTTTTAACCAGTATTTTCCTTGTCTTTATGACTGCTTGTGGTAGTGTCACTCCCCCGCAAGAATTTGCCCCGGACGGAGAAATCGTCGCCAAAGCCCTTTTATTACAATTTCGTCACACATCCGATCGCCTTAGTCAATCTTTACAGATCGATCAGCCGCCGGTAAAAATTGCTAAAATTAATGTCACCAGTCTGGAACCGATTTATGTGGGCAATTTGCCCGCTTATCACTTGCAGGGAGATTACGATCTAACTCTACAATTGCCCCATCAAAAAGATACCAAACAACACAACAATTTTGATCTTTATTTACAAAGACAGATCGAGGGGAAAACTTGGCGTTTACTCGAAGAAGTCGCCTCACAATGGCGCAGCTATTTAGTGAGATAACCGGAAAAAGCCCGGGGATTTTGCTAAGTAGCTGGTTATAATTAAATTGAAGATAGATTTTGGGTTCGATCCCCCCTGCTCCCCTTGATAAGGGGGGTGCCGATAGGCGGGGGTATCTACCCTTAATAAGGGGGGTGTCTGACAGTTTTTAACACTCAACTACTTATAGTCTAGGATTATCAGCAATGACAATCCTGAAAGGGAAAAGCGATCATGATTACCTGTCCTCGTTGTCAGCACAAGGTCGATAGTCAAGCCTTACAATGTCCCTACTGTTCTAATATTTTAAAGGCCTATGGTCATCCCGGCATGACTGTGCATCAAGCTGTCACCGGCGAGTTTTTGTGTGAAACTTGTCTGTATCATGGCGATGATAGCTGTAATTTTCCCGAACGTCCCTACGCTACTAGCTGCACTTTATACAAAAATAGCCAAATAATAGCCGAAAAAATTCCTCCTCTCCCTCTCCCTAGGGTGTTGAAAAATTGGTGTCTCAGGAATAAGGGATTATTGCTATTATTAACTCTGATTTTGGGCAGTATTGCTTTGGCTTTTATAAACTCACGTCGTTAATTTTTTTGCTGGCGATCGAGCCTTGATATAGATCTAGATCAAACCAGAAAGTTGTGCCAATTCCCACTTCACTGATCAAATGAATTTGACTATAGTGTTTTTCAATAATATTTTTGACAATCGATAATCCTAATCCCGTCCCTTCTAGGGTATGAACGCGATTTTCTACCCGATAGAAGCGATCAAATATGGCACTTTGATCCTCGGCATCAATGCCAATACCAGTATCGGATACTTCCACGCGAATTTTGACAGTTTCTTGGGGATTATCTCTGCTTATTTTATAGGCACGAATCACCACTTTACCGCCAGCAGGAGTAAATTTTAGGGAGTTACCGACTAGATTAGTTAATACCTGTAAAAGTAGATCATAATGGCCTAAAATTGGTAGTAAATTGGCTTCAATTTCCGAGCTTAATTCTAGTCCTTTATCCCTAGCATTGAGTTGATATGATCTCAGGGTTTGTTCGATTAATTGTCCGATATCGAGCGCATCTAAATTATAGTTACGCGAGGATTCTAACCTAGAAAGATCGAGAACATCATTAACTAAACGAGTTAAGCGATCGGTTTCATGATTGGCGGTTTCTAAAAACTCTCTTTTTTCTGTATCGCTGAGATCCTCACCAAATTCTGTCAGGGTTTCAATAAAAGATTTGATGTTAAATAAAGGGGTTCTTAACTCATGGGAAACATTGCTAATAAATTGACTTTTTGCCTCATTTAATTCTGTTTCTCTGGTGATATCCTGTAGCGTCATAGCAATTCCCCGGACATTCTCCCGATACTGATCGAATACCTGAGTTAACAGAATGCGAATTGTGCAGGGTTTCGGGTGAGTTAAAGATAATCTAAATTCCGCTGGCGCATAGTTATTATTTTCCTGATCAATAACAGCATTTTTCTGATTTTGATTAGCGGATTCTTCTGGTTGGAGGGTTTCTCCTGCCGCAATTTGATAGAGAGGTTTAGTTAGTTTAACCGTTAACTCCGAAGGAAAAAGATGTAGAACATTTTGACCGATAATTTCCTGATCTTCCCAGCCAAATATTTCCCGAGCTGCTGGATTAATTAATAATAATTGAAAGTTAGTATCTAAAAGAATTGCTCCATCAGCGATAGTGGACATTAACGTATCTAGTTTGGCTTTTTCGGCGGTCATTTCTTCGATATTTTGTTCCTCGTATCGCTCCAATTTTTCCGCCATTTCATTAAAACTGAGAATTAATTCCCCTAACTCTCCTCCCAGAGGTAAATCAACGCGCTGCTTAAAATTTCCCGCTGCAATATTTTTTACCCCGACTAATAACTCCTTGATCGGTTTGGTGATAGTTAAAGCATTAAAAACTGCCCCGAGAATCACCATAGCCCAAATCGAGACAAAAACGGCAATAGTAACATCACGGGTTAGATTAGAAGAAGCCACCACAATAGCGTTAGGATTGATCCCGATCGCCAATACTCCCAAATATTTGCCTTCATGATTTAAGGGAACAAAGACATCGGTTACTTCACCGTCGGGGGTTTTATGCTGACGGATGAGGGGAGTTTCCCCATTTTCGCCATAATTTTCCGGTAATTGAATGCGACGCTCGATCGTCAGGGAGTTCTTAACTTCGGCGGTAGAATAGGGAATACCGAAAAATATTTCGCCCTCCTCGTTAGCGTAGATCAAATAACGAACACTGGAGGTACTACTGTAAAAACGGGCTGAAAAACGGGCTAAATCGGTTAAATTGTCCTCAGCAATGAGGGGGGAGACATTCGCGGCTAATAACAGCCCTAAATCCCTGCCAAAACGGGTATCATTGAGACGGACATCCTGCTGGATCGTGTTAACCGCCCAAAAGGTTAAACCACTCATCAACAAAGAAACGGCTAAAGTAGCCGCAGCCATTAATTTAGTTTGGAGGGTGAATTCGGACCACCAACGGGCGATCGCTTCTCGGAGACTAGGCAGAAAATTAGACACGGTTAGGCAGCATTAATCTGTATTCTTGACGACTCTATCGCTCAAATCGCGGGTTAACATGATCATCTTAACTCATTATTAAGCTGGTAGCGGTTAAACCGGCACTCATCAAAGCCTAAGTCTCCGAGAAAGTTAAGAAATGCCCAAAAGCACCAATAGTTCTAATTTTAGCTACCCCCGGTACTTCTGTGGTGTAGATACTGAACACACCTAGATTTTGCCGTTGACTAGAGGTTTCGATCGCTGGTTTTAAGATTTGATTTTTGATCACATTTCTGGCTGCCACCGGCAAAGAATCGATCGAGTCACAGAGACTGATTTTCTCGCAAGCGATTTTGTCGGCATGAGCGAGGAGTTTTTCGGCGGCGTATTCGCTGTAAAGTTCTTGGGGGGGATTGGTAAATCCCATAATCCCCGCTATTACCCCCAGGGCGATCGCTCCCTTGAAGAAATTACCCCCCATAGCTACTTAGCTCCTTGATTTTGTCTTCTCCACTCTAATTTTGACAAGACATTTTCGATCTGGCTAGGGGGCAGTGTTAATTTCTTAAACCAATACCGGGTGCATAGCACTCTAGTACATTTCCCGTGAGACTGCAACTAACTAACAGATAATCACAGTGAGAACAGGCGGTACTAACGAGATGGTGTTCTAAAATATGCTGTCTTTCGGCAAAATTTCCACAATTAGGACAGCGCACTTGTTGCAGGGTGATCATAGCAAACCTCATTAATTAGTTATCTTTTGTATATAAAGCTAGTTTTTCTTGATCCCAATCGGTTTAAGTCTATTTTTTCCTTGATCCCCATTGTAAAACCGATAATCTGATCTTGCTAGTAATTTTTACTAAACTTTGCAATTTTTCTTGAAAAATTTAATAATTTCTTCCTAGTGTTTTTTACCGTGATCGGATATGCGTCGGTAATTTTGGCGAAGAGAAAGCCAGAAAGCGACTTTTAAACTGCCGATCCCTTACTGCTATAATTACGGCTGAGATTATTGATTATCCTATGAAGTACGCTCTGGTTCACGAGTGGTTAACCCCAAAAGCGACGGGGGGATCGGAATTAGTGGTTAGGGAGATTTTACAATGTCTAGAGGCGGATTTATACGCTTTGATCGATTTTGAGTCCACTAATCCCGATAGTTATCTCTATGGTCGCTCGATCGGGACAACTTTTCTGCAAAATTTCCCGAAAGCGAGAAATGGCGTACAAAAATACTTACCTTTTCTTCCCCTGGCGATCGAGCAGTTAAATTTAGAGGATTATGATGTAATTTTATCCTCCTCCCATTGTGTGGCTAAAGGGGTTTTAATACGACCGGATCAGGTGCACATTTGTTATTGTCACACTCCGATGCGTTATGCTTGGGATTTAACTTTTGACTATCTGGCTAATAGTAAGTTAGGACAGGGATTACCCGGTATTTTCACCCGTTATCTCTTGCATGGTTTGCGTCAGTGGGATGTGATTTCTGCTAATCGTGTGGACTATTTTCTGGCTAATTCCCACCACACCGCTAGACGAATTTGGCGCTGTTATCGACGGGAGGCAAAGGTTATTTATCCTCCCGTACAAATCGAGCGTTTTCCCTACCAAGAGAAAAAAGAAGATTTTTATTTAGTCGTCTCTCGTTTGGTTAGTTATAAAAAAGTCCCTTTAATTGTGGAAGCATTTAATCAATTGGGATTACCCCTAGTGGTTATTGGAGATGGTCCACAGATGGCTTTAATTCGTCAGTTAGCGAGGGATAATATTCAGATTTTAGGGGCGGTTTCTGATCGAATGGTAGCAGAATATATGTCGAAAGCAAAAGCGTTTATTTATGCTGCTTGTGAGGATTTTGGTATTGCTTTAGTAGAAGCGCAAGCTTGTGGTACTCCTGTGATTGCATTTGCTGCCGGAGGTGCTTTAGAAACCGTGCGGGATCTGCGGGAAAATTCTCCCCAGGGGACAGGATTACTTTTTGGGGAACAAAATCCCCAATCTTTGGTAGAAGCAGTTAAATATTTTGTGGATCAGGGTGATAGAATTGCTCCAGAAAGTTGTCGGCAACAGGCTAATAGATTTACCCCTGAAATCTTTCAAAGTAACTATAGTTTATTTGTTGAGGAGCATTCAATGTCTAAAAGTTATTGCTAAGTTTAATTAGATCAGTTATCCTAAGGGTGAGCTAGGAAGTTTTCGTTTTAGGGAGTCAGTCATCGGTCGTCAATAACCAATTAGATTATACAATATTTTGATGAGAAACGCTGTAAAAGAGGGGGAATGCAATTCGCCCCTACAATATTTTGATGAGAAACGGTGTATTTCGCCAATGGTAGGGGTGTATCACCTGCGCTCAAAATGTAATATTATGGATATTTCTCGAAAGTAGATATCTAGCCAACGCTGATAGCTTACCGTGGTGATTGTGATAACAGAAAAGCGAGGATTATAGCCGTGCCTTGGAATCGAGTTAATCAATGGGTAGAAAGACGCTCTTTAGGAGCCCTAGAATCAGCTTATCAGAGAGCGCTGAAAATTAAAGCAATCGAAGATCAACATTTTGGGGGACAAAAAATTTCCCCGGCTGCCGTGGGAGGAAAAAGTGTTTATGATTACTTTCAAAGTACCCTAGAGCGAGAATTGTTCCAGATACGTCTCGATTTAACTCAAGTGCGTCTGGGTAATTTTCTTAACCCGCAAACTAACCCAGAAAATAATAACATCCTAGAGACTTTAAAAGCGATCGAGGATATTATCGGTAAATATCGCCTAGATTTAGGGGAATTGCTGCCCCCATTACCGAATAATCAAACCCCAAATCTGCCTAATACCAATCTCACCAGTGATAACCCCAGGGATAAAGATAACCAGATAACTTCTCCTGCAACCAGTAATAAATTTTTTAACTTCCAGCAAGAATTAACCCCCGAATACGAACAAACTGTCATCAAACAACTCCGTACCCTGCGACAGCAGCAGCGCATCGCTATTCGTTTTATCCTGATTATTATTTTAGTTCCTCTCTCGGTACAGGTTATTAGTAGAAACTTTATTTTTAGCCCTGTTTTAAACTATTTGGGTGTGGATAGAGCGAAAATATCAGAAGTTTATATTTCTCAGGAAATTGGCGAAAAATATCTCACGGAATTTGCTAGACTTCAGGAAATTGAAGAAATTAAGCACGTTTTAGGAGTAGCAAAAGTAGGGCAAGAATCAGAAGAAACCTTTCGGGAACAGGTGCAAGAATTATTCAGAGAAGCGGGTTATGAAAGTCAAGATGGTTGGAAAAACTTACTCTCCGATATTACTGGATTAATAGCCTTTATTGCGATCTTAATTTTTGGTCGTCAACAATTGGCGATTACGCGGGCTTATGTTAGTCGTTATTTTCTCAGCTTAAATGATATCACCAAAGCCTTTATTTTTATCCTCTTTACCGATATATTTGTCGGGTTTCACTCGGCGGAGGGTTGGACGGTAATCTTAGAAACTTTGTTCCGGCACTTTGGTTGGCGCGAGAATATTACATTTATTAGCTTGTTTGTGGCCACTGTTCCCGTTATCCTAGATACAATCTTTAAACTATTAATATTTAATTATCTGACTCGTAAATCTCCCACCGCCGCAACTATCCTAGAAAAAATGAACCAGTAACGCCCTATGATCCTCAGTATTGCCGATACTTTCATTAAAAGACCCGTTCTGACCACAGTTTGCTCGATTTTAATCGTTTTGATCGGGGCGATCGCTATTCCCTTTTTACCCCTAGAAAAACTGCCCCAGTTGGCATTTATTCAGGTAGCGGTAAATGCCAACTATTTGGGAACCGATGCCAAAACCGTACAGGATAACGTTACCACGGTACTCGATCGCCAGATTAACGGGACAGAACAGATTGTTTATATGCAGTCCCAGAGTACCAACACTGGACAGAGTACGGTGAATGTCTTTTTCCCGGTGGAAATGGATCGGAACATTGCCCAAGTCTTGGTACAAAACCGCGTCAGTACCGCCGCCGCTAGTTTACCGGAAGAAGTGAACCGGCAGGGGGTGACCACCAATACCCAATCCCCCAGCGTTACCCTTGCCTACGGGATTTCCGCCAAACCAGACGAAAAGGGCAATTATCCCTACGATACGGTCTTTTTAAGTAACTTTGTTGATCGGGTCATCGATGCCGAGATTCGCCGGATCGAGGGGGTTGGTAGTACAACGATCATCGGGGAGAGGGAATACGCCCTGCGTTTTTGGCTTAATCCCGATGCTTTAGCCGCTAGGGGGGTATCGGCAAACGAAGTAGTACAGGCAATCCGAGAACAGAATATTCAGGTGGGTGCGGGGACAATTGGCGGTGATCCCAGTCCCGAAGATCAGCAATTCCAGATCGCCATTCGCGCCGTTGGTAGGGTTGCCACCGGGGAGGAAGCAGAAAATATTGTCGTCAAAGTCGGGGAAAATGGTGATTTAATCCGCATTAAAGACGTGGGACGGGCAGAAATCGGAGCCGAAAACTACAGTACCGCCGCCTATTTCGACAAATCCCCCGCCGTCGTCTATATCGTCTATCAGTTGCCCGGTTCCAACGCTTGGAATACTGCCAAACTGGTAAAAGAGAAAATGGCGGAACTAGAACCGAGTTTCCCCCCGGGGTTAAATATCGCCATTACCCTCGATAATACCGCCTTTGTCGCCGCCTCCCTCGAAGAAGCCCTTGGCACTCTGGTGGAGGCGATTTTACTGGTTATTCTAGTCATTTTTATCTTCCTTCAGGATTGGCGCACCACGATCATTCCGGCGATCGCTATTCCCGTATCTTTGATCGGAACCATGGCCGTCGCCCTCGCTTTAGGCTATTCTCTCAATAACCTCTCCTTGTTTGCCGTCATTCTAGCCACCGGGTTAGTGGTGGACGACGGGATCGTGGTTGTAGAGGCGGTATCGGAAAAATTACGACAGGGAATGCGGCCATTTCAAGCTTCCCTCGATGCCATGGGTGAGTTAACCTCGGCGGTCATTGCCAGTTCTCTTGTACTATTTGCGGTTTTTATTCCCGTCACCTTCTTCCCCGGTACGGTGGGGATCGTTTATCGACAATTTGCCGTCATCATCTCCGCTTCAATTCTGATCTCCACCTTTAACGCCCTCAGTTTTTCCCCCACCATGTCGGCGATTATCATGAAACCGCCCCAAGCCACCCGCGGACCCTTGGGACTGTTTTTCGAGGGCTTTAATCGGGGTTTCAACGCAGTTAAAGAAGGTTATCGACGCTTGATCGAATTTCTGATCCGAGTTCGGTTTCTAGTCTTGCCCTTCTTTATCGCCGCCCTCTTTCTCACAGCTTGGAGTTACAACACCACTCCCCAGGGTTTTATCCCCGAAGAAGACCAAGGTTATGCCTTCGTTTTGGTGCAAGCACCCCCCGGGGTTTCCCTGCGCTACACCGACCGAGTTATCCGTCAGATTAACGAAGAAATTCTCGCCGGTATCGAAGAAGTGGAACACTTTGTCGGTATGGCGGGCTTTAGTTTTGCTGGAAGTGGCAGCAACCAAGGGCTATTTTTTGTCAAGTTAAAAGAATGGTCGGAACGACCCGGGGAAGATAAGTCAGTTTTTGGCATTCTCAGGAAAATTAACCGAGAATTAGCCACTAAAGTCCGAGATGCTCGCGCTTTCGCCGTTAATGCGCCCCCTGTGGATGGATTAAGTTCTACCGGCGGTTTCGAGTTATTTATCCAAAACCGCGCTTCTTTCCCTATGGATGCTTTGATTGCCAACGCTAATAACGTCATGGCCGAAGCCCGAACAAGACCGGAATTATCGGGAATTTTCACCCAATTTACCACCGACACGCCGATGCTGGAACTTTCCATCAATCGCAACCAGCTACAGGCCCAAAACGTCGATATGCAGTCCGTTTTCGGTACCCTGCAAACCTATCTCGGTTCCAACTTCGTCAACCAATTCGTACTAGGCGATCGCTTGTATCGAGTCTTTGCCCAAGCAGAAGCGGATTATCGTTCTAATCCCGAAGATATTAACCGTCTTTACGTCCGTTCCCGTACCGGGGCCAATATTCCCCTATCCGGTTTAGTTAGCGTCAAACGCTTCACCTATCCACCGATTATCACTAACTTTAACCTCTATCCCTCGATTAACGTTCAGGGTAATCCCGCTCCCGGTTTTAGTACGGGACAGGCGATCGCAGTGATGGAAGATGTCTGTCGGAAAGTCCTGCAGCCCGGTTTCGGTTACGCTTGGACGGGTACAGCTTTCCAAGAAAAAACTTCCGCCGGGGCTGCCCCAGTAATCTTCGGATTAGCCTTTATTGTGGTTTTCCTTGTCCTTGCGGCCCAGTACGAAAGCTACATTGACCCGATTATCATCATGATTACCGTTCCCCTAGCGATCCTGGGTGCCATGGGGGCCCTACTGTTGCGGGCGAATTTACTACAAGTGGGTAGTCTCTTCCCGACGGTGAATAATAATATTTATGCTCAGGTGGCTTTGGTCATGTTAATCGGTTTAGCGGCAAAAAATGCGATTTTAATCGTGGAATTCGCTAACCAGTCCCGTACTTTGGGTTTAAGTATTCCCGATGCGGCAGCCCGGGCCTCGACGGAACGCTTAAGACCGATTCTGATGACGGCTATTTCCGGTTTAGTCGGTTTCTTGCCCTTGGTTATCGCTTCCGGTGCCGGAGCGATGAGTCGTTGGTCCCTGGGAACTGCAATCCTAGGCGGTTATCTGATTTCCACGGTGTTGAGTTTATTTCTCGTCCCGGTTTTGTATGTGCTGATCAAACAGTTCGAGGCCCGATTCCTCTCCTCGAAACCCCCGAAAAGTGGCGGTTCTGGCGGCAAGAAAACTCCTTCTCTCGATGAGCAAAGGGAGGAAAAAAAATCTGTTGAAGAAGGGGCTATTTCCTCTTTGAAAATCTCTCCTCAGTCTGGGAATGACTAGGGTGTTAGATTTTGGGGTTTTGGGGTTTTGGGGTTTTGGGGTTTTAGGGTTTTGGGGTATTAGTTGAAATTCCCCCACTTCCCCACTTCCCCACTTCCTAATTCCCGCTCCCCAATTCATAATTCATAATTCATAATTCATAATTCCCACACCCATCTCTGATAACTAAAAATAATGAGTCTAGAATCTACTGCTAACGAAGCGATCTCTCATAATTTAGAGCAATTCCTGCTGGTTTTGACTATTTCCTTGAGTGTCGCCACTTTATCGAGAACCGTTGCCTTCCTCCGCAAAATTCCCTACACCCTGCTGTTAGTTATTGTCGGTATGGGTTTAGCTTTTTTAGATTTGCGTTTGGTTAATCTTTCCCCGGAATTAATTCTGGAAATTTTTCTGCCTCCCCTCCTTTTTGAAGCCGCTTGGAATATTCCCTGGGCTAAATTAAAGGAATATTGGGTTACTATCGTCCTTTTTGCCGTTATCGGGGTGATTATCTCCGTTTTGGGAGTTGCCTATCCCCTACATATCTTTGCTAATTTACCCCTATCGATCGCTTTTCTGTTAGGTGCTGCCCTAGCTGCCACCGATCCCGTCTCTGTAATTGCCCTATTTAAAGAATTGGGGGCCAGTAAAAAACTGACGATCCTGATGGAAGGAGAAAGTCTCTTTAATGATGGGGTCGCTGTGGTCGCTTTCGTCCTCTTGGTGGGGATTCCCTTGGGAGTCGATACCTTCTCAATTCCCGTGACGATCGCTCGTTTCTGCACCTTTGTGGGGATTGGCATCGGTGTGGGCTGCGTGATCGGTTTCGGCATTTCCTACCTTACCCAACGCTTTGATCTGCCTTTTGTGGAACAGTCTCTGACTCTAGTTTCTGCATACGGAACCTATCTCGTCACGGAAAAATTAGGCGGATCCGGTGTGATTGGGGTGGTAATTGTCGGGATTATTCTCGGTAATCTCGGTTCGCGCATTGGTATGAGTCCCCGCACGCGCTTGGTAGTTAGCGAATTTTGGGAATTTATCGCCTTTTTTGTCAATTCCATCATCTTTTTACTGATCGGCGATCAAACCCGTTTTGAGAGTCTTGGTAGTCACTTAACGGGGATTTTAATAGCGATCGCTGCTATGGTGGTTTCCCGTCTGTTCTCAATTTTTGGACTAGGGGGAATTAGTAACCTAATTACGGGTAATAGGATCAGTTTCAAGGAAAGAACGGTGTTATGGTGGGGAGGATTGCGCGGTTCAGTTTCGATCGCCCTAGCGTTAAGTGTTCCCACGTCTATCCCCTACCGTCAAGAAATTATTGACGTGGTTTTTGGAGTGGTTTTATTTACTTTATTGGTGCAAGGATTATCTATACAATGGCTGTTAAATTTCCTCAATCTTATTGGTGATCAACGGATTCGCACCGAATATTCGGCCCTAATTGCTCGTCAAATTGCTTTAACTAGGGTGTCTAATTATCTGCAACAACCAGAACGTTTTCCCGATATCGATCCCGAATTTTATCGCTATAAAAAAACTCTGGTGGAAGGACAATTAAAGTCCCTGGGGGATCAGTTGCAAAAATTACTACAGGAACACCCACAATTAAAAGACGTGGTGGCCGAACAATTTCAAGATACTTTACTCGATATCGAAGCTAATACCTATGCAGAATTAATTCGAGCCGGTCGTTTAAATGAAAATCTCGTTCCCCTTTTAGTGGAGGTAGAAGAAGAAAAAGAGATGGTTTAATGATTAAGTCATGGAAAATCAAAGAATTTTTGCTAAAAATTGCTGAGTTCGATCGGATTGGGGATGATTAAAAAATTCTGCTGGGGGAGCAATTTCCAAAATTAAACCCTGATCCATAAATACCACTCGATCGGCCACTTCTCGCGCGAATCCTACCTCGTGGGTGACACAAACCATGGTCATCCCCGATTTGGCTAAACTTTGCATCGTTTCCAAGACTTCTCGCACCATTTCTGGGTCTAAAGCTGAAGTCGGTTCATCGAATAACATCACCTTCGGCTGCATAGCTAAAGCGCGAACGATTGCCACCCGCTGCTGTTGTCCTCCCGATAACTGGGGGGGATATTTAAGCGCTTGTTCGAGAATACCAACTTTTTCGAGGAGTTTTCTCGCTATTTCCTCCGCTTGCGCTTTTTTCCAACCGCGCACCCAGATGGGACCAAGGGTGACATTATCTAATACCGTCAGATGGGGAAAGAGGTTAAATTGTTGAAAAACCATCCCGACTTCCTGACGGATTGCCTCGATATTTTTCAGGTTGTGGGAAACAGTTATTCCGTCAATAATAATGCGACCTTTTTGATAGGATTCCAACCCGTTAAAAGTGCGAATAAAGGTGGATTTTCCCGAACCGGACGGCCCCATAATCACGACAACTTCCTGTTTATTAACGGTGAGATTCACTCCCCGCAAAGCATGAAAGCGGTTATCGTACCATTTTTCCACCGCTTCGGCAATTATAATCGGTTCACTGTTGTGAGAGTCCATATTTTTGAGAGTTTATTGATTATCTGTATCGGGAAACCACTGTTTCTCAAGAATTTGTCTCAGAGAGTAGGGACAAATTATCGGTAAATTTTTTAATCCTGTCTTTTTTTCGGCAATTAAGCGAGCGTTTTCATAGATATTTTCTAACTCTAGTTCTAGAAATTTGCTTAAATCGGTGGTGAGATTATCTTCTAATTGTACTCGAAAAGTGATCATCTCTGCCGCCCAATGATTACTATTTCTTTCTCTTTCTGTCGTCCAAAATTGGATAGAGTAACAGCTGGATTATTATTTGTAAACTTAAACTTTTAACAGCAGTTTTTTCCCTTCGTCCCCAAGCTGCCAACTCCTCGATTAAATGTTCGTAATCTAACTGATCTAACTGACGATTTTTTAATAACTCGATCGTCTCGCTTAACCAGCGATCATACTCCCGTTCATAAAGCTGTTCTAAAGCAAGCATTGTCTTTAATCAAATGGCGACATTATTAAAAATAACCCGTATCTAGGAATGATAGCATAAAAGATGCAGTTGATTAGTGTAAATATTTTTGAATTAATAATGATGACAGTAAAAAATGCTTGACCATGAGGTAAAAAAAAGGTTAAATTATGGTTAGGCTGAGAAGATAACCCACACATCCTAGATAATGAGGCTATCATGGATTTAATCGATAAACTCAAAGCAATTGCTCAAAAAGTTGAAACCTCTCGTTCTCAAATCCAAAACGAACAGGCAACCAAAACAGCTTTTATTATGCCTTTTTTGCAAGCATGGGGTTACGATGTATTCAATCCCATGGAAGTTCACCCCGAATATAGTGCAGATTTAACTGGATTAAAAGGGGAAAAAGTAGATTATGCTATTTGTTTGGACAATCAACCGATTATTTTGATGGAATGTAAAAGCTGTCATCAAAATCTTGAGCATCCTAAACATAGTTCCCAACTGCATCGATATTTTATCGCAACTAGAGCTAACTTTGGAGTTTTAACTAATGGGATTATCTATCGGTTTTATACGGATATCGTCAAGGATAATATCATGGACGATAAGCCATTTTTTGAGTTTAACATCCTCGACTTTGACGAATCTTCTGTTAACGAATTAAAACGATTTTCTAAATCTACTAACTTCGATCCTGACGCAATAAAAGAGGCTGCTCGCATTAAAAAAGTGATTGCCCAGCAATTAAATGATCCTTCCCCCGAATTTGTTAAGTTTTTTGTTAGTCATGTGTATTCTGGGGTGAAAACTGCATCGGTTGTCGACAAATTCACAGAAATTATTAAGCGTTCTCTCAAAGAGTATATCAATGATATCATCAAAGAAAAAATTAAGGAAGTTTTAGGAAAAGAACCCGAACCAAATCCTGCTGATACATCAGTAGTACGAGAGCCTCCACCAGAAAAACCAGAGGAAGCTGGAATTAATCCCGAAAAACTGGAAGTATTTTACATTATTAAATCAATTCTACGGGAAGAAATTAATACCGCACGCATTCAATTCAAAGACACTAGAAGTTATTTTGGTATCAACTTAGATGGAAAAGTAACCAAAACAGTCTGTCGTCTGCGCTTCCATGAAAAAACTGGCAAGAAATCAATCAGTATTCCCGATAACGTCGAAACTGGTAAAGAAGCAACCACGAATATAGACAGTCTTGATGAAATTTATGGAGTCGCTGAATTTCTGAAATCTCGTATCCGCTATCTAACTCAAGATACTTATAAAAGCAAGTCAGAAAAAACAGAAAGTATCTAAAATAATTATCCCCTATCTCTTTAATGACCGCAACTATTTCCGAATGATCGGTGGATTAGCGAGCAAACTTCAACACAAATACCATTACTACAAAATCTATTAACATTCCTGAAACAACTCCTCAAAATGGAGTCGATATAATTATATTCATCTGCTGAAAACTTGGGGAGCTATACTAAATCCGTTGAGTATAGGCTACATATCAGGAGAGGCAAAAGGAGGAATAAATAATCAGTATTTAAGGTTCTTCCGAACTTACGCTGTAGAAAATTCCCCAAGCTCCCTCTCTGTCCAGCAATGCTCTAAAGTTGATAAATATCAATCTAACAAAAACTCAAAGCCTTGCTGTACAAGCTTTACAAGCATGAGTTGTTAATAGTTTTGCATGACAGATTCGGTAGAGCCGTATTTAATAGCCGGATTTAGTGTCATACTAAATCCGTTGAGTAACGCACAGAAAACGGGTTTCTCGGAGAAACCCGTTTTCTACTCATGCAAAAGGCAAAACGGAGAATAAATAATCAGTTTTTAATAACTGGATTTAGTATCACAACTAAAGACAAGTGGTATAAGTAGCTGGTTATAATTAAATTGAAGATATATCCTCCCTTAATCCCCCCTTGATAAGGGGGGAACTGATCATTTTTAACACCGACCTACTACTTAACTTAAGTGTGTCAAAGCTTAGAAAAAAAGCGAACTTCTCCAGGGAGAAATTCGCCTTAATTTCCAGAAATTCTGAATTTAGCCAAAAATTAATTAGGCACGAGCTTCGAGACGACCGTAGAAAATGCCGCGAATTTTCACTTCTTCAGCATCTTTTGCGCCTAAATCGGTGTCGGAAGGCTGTTCACTTTCAAAAACACCAGCAAACTCGCCAGTAGAAGCGTCAACTTTAGTCACCTGTAAAGACATAGTACCTTTACCTAGTTCCGTCGCTTTGACGTTAGCACGCTGGAAATCTTGACTATCAGCACTAGCGGGTAAAGCGACAGCATTATCATAACCCGTCACTACACCCCGACCTTTGGGATCTAAGAAACCAGCACCACGATAGGAGGGAACTTTAAAGTCGCCTTCAAAATCGGTGGAACTGTTGATAGAGTTAAAGCCGGCTTCGGTTTTGCCGGTGAAACCTTTAATGGTAAAGAAGAGGGGAACTCTTTCACCTCCGGGTAATTGTACGGTAATGGGTTGGAAATCGATACCGTCTTCTTCCTTGAGGGTTAAAACACCGTCTTCGCCTACGGTTAAGGTCGCTGTCATCTGTTCTAAACTGGTGGTATCTCTGGTTAAGAGTTTACCCGGGATAAAAGTGGCTGCTTCCCGCTTATTAATGGGTTCACCCTTGACAAAATATTCTTGGGGTTCCAAGCATAAATCTGTCACTACATAACTTTCGCCGCGTTCTAAGGGGAGAGTACCCCGGGTGAACTCAGAAATCTGCGGACATTTGTTAGCTAATCCCGTGTTTAAAATTTCATCATAGGTTAGCTCGTTTCTATTCAGGACGGCATTAGGCGCGTCGCTACAAGCTGTCAACACCCCTAAGCACAAGGCTAAAAAGGCAACTAACAAGGCACGAAATCTCATCTATGTCAACCTCTCTTTGTCAATCTTTACAATTACTACCCTTGATCCATAGCCTGATGAATTATCGAATCGGTTGCGCCAATTCATCGAAACTCAGTTTATCAAAGATCCGTGACCATTGAGAAGATGGGAGAAGGCAATAGGCAATAGGTAAAAGGCAAAAGGCAAAAGGTAAAAGGTAAAAGGTAAAAGGTAAAAGGTAAAAGGTAAAAGGTAAAAGGTAAAAGGTAAAAGGTAAAAGGCAGCTTTGTTTTCCCCACACCCCACACCCCACACC
>NZ_JADEXY010000087.1 GCF_015206885.1 Microcystis aeruginosa LEGE 91341
GAGTGGGGAAGTGGGGAGATGGGGGAGAGAGAATTATGAATTATGAATTATGAATTATAAATTAGGATGTGGGAAGTGGGGAGAAGGGAGAAAAAAGCTGATTGTAACTGGCTACTTATTAGTAATTGGTATTCCTAACCATTGACTTAATTCCGCTGCTAACCATTCAATTTCGGGTTTACTCAGATATTCTTTTGTTTTACTGCTAATAGTATATTCTTTAGTCCCCGCCCAAATAGTTAAAGCCATCGGTACATAAACTCGATCACCGTCACCATCTTTTGTCTGATAACTATCAGCTTTGACCAGTTTATTAATATGTTGCCGTGCCATTTTCTTTTTGCCCGGAAGTGTTAAACCAAAAATTTGCTGAATGGTAACAATTTCTTGACTATCAATAGTGATAATTTCCTCTCCTTTGAGACAATAAATAATCTGATAAAGCATTCCTAAACCCACAAACCAAAAGGGCAAGGAAAAGAGCAGAAAAAACCAACTCATCCACAGAGGAATAGAAATGGCTCCTCCTGTCCATACTAATAAAAAAGCATTCCAAGCGATGGCAAAGGTTCCAAGATAAATTAATTTAGGGGTAAAACCTTCGGGAGGTAAAGATATTCTAATTTTCTCCCCGCTTTTTTGCAACTGTACCCGACTCCCGGCGGGTTTTTCAAGGTTGGAGGAAGTTAATTGCATTTCGTGGAGAGTATTTAAAGCTTGATTTGCTGCCTGGGCTGAAACAAACCTTTTTTCGAGACTAGGTTCGATTAACTGCCCTAACCAATGAACAAAAGCAGGGCTTAAATTGGCTAAATTATTTAATTGAATTTTGCCATCTTTTTGGGGTAAATCGGCGGGATGAATGCCTGTAGCTAGATAGATTAGAGTGGCTCCTAAACTGTATAAATCAGAAGCGGCAACGGTGCGACCACCGAATTGTTCGGGGGGCATATAACCGTAGGTTCCGACAATAGTTAAAGTGGCCTGTTCTTGTTGAGCAACAGTTTGGACAGAACCAAAATCAATTAAATAAACATTGCCGATACTATGACCAGTTCGATCTTTTAATAAAATATTACTAGGTTTCAAATCCCGGTGGATAATTGGCGGGTTAAGTCCATGGAGATAAATTAAAATACCGAGGATAGATTTGGCTAGTTCTTGCAGGTCTGCTTCACTAAATTTGCGACCAGTTTCTATCTGTTCCTTGAGAGATTTCGCCTCGATATAACTCTGAACAAGAGCAAAACCTTGATAGGTATCGGTGCGAACTTCAAAATAGTCGATATATTCGGGAATCGAGCGACAATCTAGATGTTTAAGAGTTTCGGCTTCCCGTTCAAAAAGTTTTAAATCTGTCCATTCAAAATCGGGACTGAAGATTAATAATTTGACGACAACAGTAGCGCCCGTTTTTAGATCTTGGGCGAGAAAAGTGCGTCTTCCAGTTTGTTTACCTAACTGATTTTGAATTTGGTATCGATCGCCTAAAATTTGCCCTGGCAGCATACAATATATTTCTAGGATAATCCTAATTATAGGTTAATCGAGAAATTTCTCAACCGCAAGCTAAGAAAACGGAAGTTTGACCGAATCATCAAAACTTCAGCATCTCCGATGATAACTGCGGCGAAATTCAATTATATCGCCCGTTTTTTGCTAATCTCTGGACTGAGGGAGGTATTTTTTTAGGTTAAAAGAGAAAATAGGCATCAAAAAAAATGACCTCTCTCGGTCTAGGAGGCTTTAGTACACATGTTCAGGATAGCAACTGCGGCGCTGCCATGCAGTCTGAAGGGGTAATTTAGATAGTCATACTAAATCCGGTTATTAGAAACTGATTATTTATTTCTCCTTTTGCCTCTTGCCTCTTGCCTCTTGCCTATCTTAATATGTCGCCTATACTCAACGGATTTAGTATCAACAGCTTAGGGGACAAGGGAACGGTCAGTTTAATTCCCATCGAGGTGGAGTTTCCTGATATAGTTTTAAAAGCAGTCGGTTCAAGACAAAAAGACATGGTTACTAGGGGCGAACGAGGAGTAGAAGTGAGGAAAAACGAGAACTTTTCTCTGGCTTCCTATCTGGAGGAAAAGCGGTTGATTGTCGAGTCAGCTTTGGACAGCTCTTTAGTTATCGGCAATCCCGCCAAAATCTACGAGGCGATGCGCTATTCTCTCCTCGCCGGCGGCAAACGTCTGCGGCCGATTTTATGTCTGGCTACCTGTGAATTGATGGGGGGTTCCCTAGAGATGGCTTTACCCACCGCTTGCGCCCTAGAAATGATTCACACCATGTCATTAATTCATGACGATTTACCCGCCATGGATAACGATGATTACCGACGCGGGAAACTAACCAATCATAAGGTTTTTGGCGAAGATATCGCTATTTTAGCTGGGGATGGTCTCCTGGCCTATGCTTTCGAGTATGTGGCTACCCAGACTCTTAATGTACCTCCCCTACAGATTTTAGAGGTAATTGCCCGTTTAGGTCGCACCGTCGGGGCAGCGGGTTTGGTGGGAGGTCAGGTTTTAGACTTGGAATCCGAAGGAAAACCGGATATTTCGGCAGAAACCCTCGGTTTTATCCATACTCAGAAAACCGGGGCCCTGTTGGAGACTTCTGTGGTGTCGGGGGCAGTTTTAGCGGGGGCAAAAGCGGAAGATATAGCTAAATTAGCCCGTTATGCCCAAAATATTGGCTTGGCTTTCCAAATTATCGATGATGTTCTCGATATCACGGCGACAAAGGAGGAATTAGGCAAAACCGCCGGCAAGGATCTACAGGCACAAAAAGCTACCTATCCTAGTCTCTGGGGGATAGAAGGGTCCCGCCAGCAAGCTCAACAGTTAATAGATAGTGCCATCAATGAATTGAGTGGCTACGATGAGGCCGCCGAACCTTTACGGGCCATCGCTGAGTATATTGTTAATCGTAAAAATTAAATTAAACGAGTGAGATTATGCAGGACTTCCAGCAGGTGTTACACAATCAAATACTGCTAATCTCTCTTTTAGCTTGTTTCACTGCCCAGGGACTAAAAGCTCTGATTGAGTTAATCCGCGATGGTAAGGTGAGTCTGCGCTATCTAGTCTCGTCGGGAGGAATGCCTAGCGCTCACTCGGCGCTGGTGGGGGCCTTGGCTACTGGAGTAGGATTACAGATGGGTTGGTCTAGTGCCGAATTTGCAATCGCCGCGCTTTTTGCGGTTATTGTTATGTATGATGCGGCCGGAGTGCGTCAGGCAGCGGGAAAACAGGCCCGGATTCTCAATCAAATTATTGATGAAATGTTCCAAGGGGGCAAGGAGTTTAACGAGGAACGTTTAAAGGAATTAATTGGTCATACTCCTTTTCAAGTGCTGGTCGGTTTAAGTTTAGGTATCGGTATCGCCATCGTGATGCTCTGTCGTTAATTGAGGCGTTTTCTGGGGTTGAGATAAACTAGATTTAATAACTAAAATCCGGGGTAATCATTCATGTTACAATCCCTAAAAATTGAGGGCTTTCGCGGTTGTCTCTTCTCGTTTCTGCGTGGAAGGAAGAAGAATAGCAATAATTTTCTGGAAATATAGTCTGACCTCGTTGTCAGGGTTTCCCTTACAGCGCATTTCCAGGAGTTATACCTCTTGTGTAATCAGGAAACGGAGGTTTGATATTGCGGTAATTGTTTTGCAAGCACCATCCAAGGGTTTAGCGAATCTCAAACCTCTAGCAGCTCAAGTTTTAGCTATTTTAGCTACCGTGGCTAAAGGACAAGCTATAGTGGTCAGTGTCTGAAAGTGTAGGTGAGCAATACCCAACCTTGCTTCTATTCTTGTGCTAGAAACTGTTAAACCAGGCTCTGTTTGGCTCTCCTAGGTTTGGTGGGTAAAATGTATTCTAAGATACATTCCTCCTGGCGAGGGGGTGGAACGAACCACAAAGACACAAAGGACACAAAGATCGATCATTATAGTGAGTTAAACTTATCACACAGAACCTAGAAGAGCCTCTGTTTACTTGAGGGAATACATGAGCAAGGTGCGTTCGAAAAATCTATCGGTGAATTAGTAGGACTGACCTTAGGGAACGCACCCTAGGGCGATACCGTACTGCTCTCCAGTGCCTTCGGCATCGCACTATAGCCAATGTTTTGGATAAGTTCTTTCTTCAGCTAAATTGTTAAAGATGACCGCACACACTACTAAAATCATCGAACCCTCAAAAGTTGGTCTCAGCAAAAATTGCCAATCGGGTTGAGTCATCATCACAACTAAGGCAACAGCGCCTGCGGGAGGATGCAACGTTCCGGTAAGTTGCGTAATGCCTATGGTTAGCGATACTGCCATGCCAACGACTAGAGGTGAAGCACCAAAAAAATGCAGAAGTGTTAGACTGACAAGCGCCCCTAAGACATTCCCGCCGATGACATTACGCGGCTGCGCCAATGGGCTATCGGGAGCGCCGAAAATCAAAACACTGGTGGCACCAAACGGAGCCATCAGCAAGGGCGAATTCGTTTCCATCGTCAGGTAAGCACAAATCGAGATTGCCAGGAAACTGCCGAACCAACTCCAAAAAACGTGTCGATGATGAGGCTTCTCGACTGGACAGGCTAAAGAGCAGGAGCGCCATCGGTGGAAGATTTTGAACCAATAGTTTTCCCACATCGATCGAATCTTTTTGTAGGAGAGCATAAAATGGTAATAATTGTTACTGAAGTTAGAATATCATGACTTCCTCAAGAAACTTTGAAAAAGTATTCAAATTTACAGATTTTTTGATTATGATGTTCATTCAGAGGCATCTATAGCAGTAAAGATTAGGTTCCAAGCTTTTTGATTCCTTGCAAAGCCTGGAGGCTCTCTTATTCTTTGTGTGGTCAGTTTAACTTATATAGTAGTGATCGATCTTTGTGTCCTCTGTGTCTGGAGTGGTTCCTTCCACTCGCTCGCCCGCAAGACTGTATCTTAGAATACATTTTACCCACCAAACCGAAGAGAGCCGGTATTTTTTTATGAACCCTCCACCACTACCAGAGCAGCGATCATACTAATTTAAGAAGTAGATGATCTATCCCCAATTAAGTGCTAATCTGGCAGAGGATATTAGATTACCTAGACTTATCAACTTCAATGAATGAGTAAGGTGCGTTCCCCAAAATCGATCGGTGCAGTGGTAGAACTTACCTTAGGGAACGCACCCTACGGCGATAGCGATCGAACTACGGTGATAGCGATGGCGCTAAAATACAATAGAAAACATAAAAGCGACAAAATACATTGCTACAAATACAAAATACATTGCTATAAATACAAAAGTAATAGCAACCAATGTATAATAAATAGGATCGAATAAACCAAAAAATACAGAATGAAAAACCAGTAAATATTTTAAAGAATTAACCCTCTTCTCTTCCTTGAAAATCCATTCATCTAAATCGCCATCAACAAATATTCTGATAAAAAATTCATATTTTGGATTTAGCCGAATATATTTTTTATCGTTTTTAGCCTCGGACGCTATTTCAATGAGTTTATACTTTTCGAGTAAATCAGAAGAAATTATAAGTTTGTCATTATCTATTTCAACTAAATTTATTTTACGATCAAATTGCCTAATAATATTAATACTATCATCTATAAGACTATTGAAAGTATATTTAAGATTCTTGGCTTGTGCTAATTTTCTCTTATCATGTATAATTACTTTTTTAAGTGATTTTCCTGCTTCAGTATAAAGTTGTTTTAGAGCATCTTTTACATCCCTAACAAAGTTAATTATTAAAAAGCTCAAGCTTGTTACAAATATAACTGATAATATTGTTGCCGTTCTTGATAGTTCAGGAGGGGTATTTGTAGCCAAGATAGAAGTTAATTTAGAGGTGAGTTCAGAGAAAGTCGAAGATGATCTCGCTCGAAAGATTTGTTCAGATTTCAGTAAAAGAATCCAGATAAAGGTTGGAAGTAACAATATGAAGGAAGCTAGTGCAGCAGGAGCAGCTATCTTTTGAGTCGATAGTTTCTCAAATATGGAAATTATTGATTCACTTATAGACATCTTGACACCTCAAATCGATTTAGAGGTCTAACTAGACATTAGACCGAAACTTTCCCTATATCACCCCAAATACACATTTTTTTAAAAATCTTTCTGTATATCAACAGAGCGATCGCAAGAAACTTTCCACATAACATCAAAATAAGCCTTTTATGCCGATTCGGGATGGGGAAGTGGGGAGCAGGGGAAATTCAACTAAAACCCTAAAACCCAATACCCAACCGCCAGAACCTAAAGCTCAACAGTTAAACCCTAACAGCTAACGCACCGATCGAGCGATCAATTATCATAGAGACAGTAACAAATATTTATGAAACTTCATGCTTATTAATCGCCTTAGCATCGATCGCGGGAAAAAATTCCTTAAAGAGAGTATCTTGTTCGGAAATGACCCTAATCCCGAATTAATTGGCATTTTAGGCGTTTATTTCGTGCAGGGCATTCTCGGACTCTCCCGATTAGCGGTTAGCTTCTTTTTAAAAGACGATTTGGCCTTGAGTCCCTCCCAGATGGGGGCATTAATCGGAGTGGCGGCGATTCCTTGGGTGATTAAACCAGCTTTTGGCTTTCTTTCGGATGGTTTGCCTATTTTCGGCTATCGTCGTCGGCCCTACCTAATTTTATCGGGAATTCTCGGGGTTTTAGCTTGGTTGGCCCTAGCCACTGTGGTGGAGAATGCTTGGCAAGCGATGGCCGCGATCCTGCTTGGTTCCCTTTCTGTCACCATTAGTGATGTCATCGTCGATTCTTTGGTAGTAGAAAGAGCGCGCAAAGAGTCCTTCACTCAATCCGGTTCTCTACAGTCCTTAACTTGGGGAATATCGGCCCTAGGCGGCTTAATTACGGCTTATCTGGGGGGTTGGTTACTGGCACACCTCGGCACTCGTCCTGTCTTCGCTCTCACGGCTATTTTTCCCCTGATTGTCTCAGCCATGGCGTTTTTAATTACAGAGGAAAAAATCAAGAATAATGATAAATCACAATCCACGCCGAAAGTCAAGGAGCAAATCGGGCAATTATGGTCAGCAATTAGACAAAAATCAATTTTATTACCCACTGCCTTTATTTTTCTCTGGCAGGCTACTCCTAGCGCCGATTCTGCCTTTTTCTACTTCACCACCAACGAGTTAGGATTTGAACCAGAATTTTTAGGACGAGTGCGGTTAGTCACCAGTTTAGCCTCGATCCTGGGGATCTGGGTATATCAACGGTTTTTAAAAGCGATTTCCTTTCGTTTAATTTTGGGTTGGAGTACGGTGATTTCTGCGCTTTTAGGGATGACTACCCTAATCCTAGTTACCCATACTAATCGAGCGCTCGGTATTGACGATCATTGGTTTAGTTTGGGGGATAGTCTCATCCTCACCGTCATGGGACAAATTGCCTTTTTACCTGTCTTAATTTTATCGGCCCGTCTTTGTCCCGTAGGTATTGAAGCATCTCTATTCGCTTTATTAATGTCTATCTGGAATATGTCAGGATTAGTTTCCCAAGAAATCGGCGCTTTATTAACCCATTGGTTGGGAGTTACCGAAACTAATTTTGATAACCTTTGGTTATTGGTGGTGATTACTAATCTCTCTACTCTCCTACCTTTACCCCTAATTAAATGGCTACCTTCTACGGATCCGCAATCTCAGGAAGTCAAGAAAACTTTTCCCCCCGCAGAAGTCTTTGAACATCATGTTACTGGTTCTTTAGCTGAACCTGGTTTTATTCCCGAACTTGTCCCCGAATTAATCGAGACAAGAGATTGACAGTCCAGAAAAGGGGTTTTTTAAAGAAACCCCTTTTCTAAATTGATGAAATAAGCTAAAATCGAATCAACTCGTTGCCCTCGCCTTATGTTTTCTATCCAAACTACCTACACTCAAGCTCAAGAAAATTTAACGAGCCTTCTGGATCGACTGGAAAGCGAGAATAGTATGGCGATTATTACGCGCCCTGGTCATAAAGATATGGCATTATTGAGCGCAGAGGAATTAACTGGCTTATTAGAAACCGTTTATCTTTTGCGATCGCCTGCTAATGCTAGAAAGTTATTGGCAGCACTGGAACGTTCAATGGAGAGGGACGTTCAAACAATACCGGGACAGACAGTTACAGAACTTTGTCAGGAGTTAGGAATTGAACGTCAAGAGTAGGGCAATTGTCTTTGATCACCAATTTCGAGAAGATTTAAGATGGTGGTACAAAACAGATAAAAAAGCTGATTAAGAAAACGGGTTTCTCAAAGAAATCAGTTTTCTTCCGTTTTCTTCTCAAAGAAACCCGTTTTCTCAGTCCAAATGGCGCTTAAACAGAAAACGGGTTTCTCAAAGAAATCAGTTTTCTTCCGTTTTCTTGTCAAAGAAACCCGTTTTCTTCTTTGTTCTCAAAGAAATCAGTTTTCTTCCGTTTTCTTGTCAAAGAAACCCGTTTTCTTCTTTGTTCTCAAAGAAATCAGTTTTCTTCCGTTTTCTTGTCAAAGAAACCCGTTTTCTTCTTTGTTCTCAAAGAAATCAGTTTTCTTCCGTTTTCTTGTCAAAGAAACCCGTTTTCTTCTTTGTTCTCAAAGAAATCAGTTTTCTTCCGTTTTCTTGTCAAAGAAACCCGTTTTCTTCTTTGTTCTCAAAGAAATCAGTTTTCTTCCGTTTTCTTGTCAAAGAAATCCGTTTTCTCAGTTCCAATGGCGCTTAAGTGCCGCTCCCGCCCCCAGTAAGCCTAGGGCCAGCAAACCTAAGCCAGAACTTGGCTCGGGAACAGAAACGGGAGCAAGAGGAGTCCCCTCCAAATTCAGCGTCCAACTGCCAAGACTGCCAGTATCATTAGTTCCAAGATCTGAAATGGTCAGCCGCCAGTCGCCGGCGGTCTGGGATCCACCCAAGGAAGTGAGCATGGGAACAAGGGTTCCACTGCCCGCACCGGTGGGGAAGTAGTTGTCGCTGGGGATGACAAAAGTAGAATTCCCAGAAGCCGCTACGGACCAGATGTTGCCGGTGGAGGCATCGTTAAAGCTGTAGGTGCCGTTGAAGTTGCTGGAGTCACCGAGGTTCGAACTACCAGCCCGACCAATCCGGTTGAACAGAGTGACTGTCGTGTTGGTTGGGACGTAGGTGAGATTGGCGATCAAATCAGCTACCCAGGTGTGGGTTAGGTTATTGAGGGTGACGGTGATGTTGGTGATCAGGAAGTTGGAACCGGTGGGAACGGTAATAGTGCTGGAAGCACCTGTGGCGTTTCCGTCAGGGATGTTGAAACCAGTACCAGTTCCGGTAAAGCTGACGGCGCTGGCGGGGAGGGCGGCCAGTACAGCGATCGCGCTAACTGTGCCGGCGAAGACAACACCGACACCAGATAGAGATTTGAAGGTAGTTGTAGAATTCATGAGCAATTTTGGATAAATTCCCTCTAAATCTTCCCCCCCCCGATTTTGTCAAGTATCGCTTTTTTAGCGATTCTAAGTCCAGAAAACGGGTTTCTCAAAGAAACCCGTTTTCTCAGTGCGATCGCTTGGGGAAGATCGGGTTTGGGATGTTTGTAAGATTTGATACAAATCTCCCGATTATCTGTTCTTAAGATTAAGGCTGGTGTTGCTAATTGATCGGGAAAGAGGCCGGCGCAAGCAGATAAAAACCGCAGAGAAGCTTGTGCCGTGGGATCAAAATTATTAAGCGGAGAATAAATAGCCTCTGACCGGAATTCAACATCAAAGTTAGGAGGAAACTTGTCATCGCCTAAATAAAGTAACCCTTTATCCACGACACAGCAAAATAGGAAAAATACTTATGAGTTATGGAACCCGTGTTCAAGCTATCTCTCAAGTCACAGACCGTAAACCCCTACCAAGCAAAATTCCTCAACGTTTAGAGGCCCTCTGGGCAACCGATGTCTTTACCCTGAGCAAAATGCAGGCCAGTCTCCCGAAAGACGTATTCAAATCGGTCAAAAACACGATTTTAACTGGTGGAAAATTAGACGTTTCCATCGCCAGCACGGTAGCAGCTGCGATGAAGGATTGGGCCACGTCCAAAGGGGCGCTGTACTATGCCCACGTCTTCTATCCGATGACCAACGCCACCGCCGAAAAACACGATGGTTTTATCTCCGTGCAGAGCGACGGTTCGGTGATCACAGAATTTACGGGCAAAGTCTTAGTACAGGGAGAACCGGACGGATCCTCCTTTCCTAACGGCGGCCTTCGCTCCACCTTTGAAGCGCGGGGTTACACCGCTTGGGATGTCACCAGTCCCGCCTACGTCATGGAAACGGATAATGGTGTAACCCTGTGTATCCCGACGGTTTTCATCTCTTGGACAGGAGAGGCCCTCGACAAAAAAACGCCGCTTTTACGCTCGATTTCATCGATGAGTAAAGCCGCCAACAGGGTGCTGAGGCTCTTAGGACATACGGAAGTCGCCCCCGTGAACTCCAGCTGCGGCGCTGAACAGGAATATTTCCTCGTAGATGCTCATTTTGCCCATAGTCGCCCCGATTTACTGCTCACTGGTCGCACCCTATTTGGTAAACCCGCCGCTAAGGGTCAACAGTTCGACGATCATTATTTTGGTGCGATTCCCGAACGGGTTCAGGTTTTTATGCAGGAAGTGGAGGAAAGAATGTATCGCCTCGGCATTCCGGCCAAAACCCGCCATAACGAAGTCGCCCCCGGACAGTTCGAGATTGCCCCCTTTTTCGAGGCTGCTAACGTGGCCAGTGACCATCAGCAGTTAATTATGACTTTGCTGAAAAGTACGGCTAAAAAACACGGTTTTGTTTGCCTACTGCATGAAAAACCCTTTGCGGGAATTAATGGTTCGGGAAAACACGTTAACTGGTCCGTCGGCAACGCTACCCAGGGTAATCTGTTAGATCCGGGCGATACTCCCCACGCTAATATGCAGTTTTTGTTATTCTGTGGGGCGGTGATTCGTGGTGTTCACAAGTACGGGGCGCTTTTACGCGCAGTGGTAGCTACTGCCAGCAATGATCACCGTTTGGGGGCAAATGAAGCTCCTCCCGCCATTATTTCGGTATATTTGGGCAGTCAGTTAGAAAAGGTATTCGACCAAATTAGCCAAGGACAAATTGAGGGTTCTGATGCCCCAGGATTGATGGATATGGGTGTCGATACCCTGCCGGTGTTCCCCAAGGATCCGGGCGATCGCAATCGTACCTCTCCTTTTGCTTTTACGGGCAATCGCTTTGAATTCCGCGCTGTGGGTTCTAATCAGTCAGTTTCTGGGCCGCTGGTGGCGATGAATACGATTCTAGCCGATTCCCTGACTTGGGTGGCGGATAACCTAGAAAGCCGGATGAAAGCTGGGGAAGACCTCAATACTGCCGCCCAGGGTGTTCTTAAGGAGATCATGGACAAACACAGAAATGTGATCTTCGGAGGTAACGGATATTCCCAAGAATGGCACAAAATGGCGGTAGAAGAGCGCGGTTTGGCTAATCTCCGCACCACTGCCGATGCTTTACCCGTGCTGAAGGCCGATTATATCGAAGAACTGTTCACCCGCATGGGTGTGCTTACCCCCGTTGAACTGGAAAGTCGTTTTGATGTCTATGCAGAACAGTATTTGCTGGCCATCGAGGTGGAGGCGAAACTGGTGGTAAGTATGGCTAAAACGATTATTTATCCCGCTGCCGTTCGCTACTTGTCGGAATTGTCCTCGGCGATCGCTAGTACGGCGGCGATCGGCATCGAGATAGATAAGGAAAGCGCCCAAACCGTCTCGAATCTAATTAAATTACTGATGGATAGCGTCAGCAAACTGAGTGCAGCCATGGCTAAACACGATTTTGACTCGATCGAGGAACATATGCAGTACTCCGCTCAAACAATCCGTCCCTTGATGGATAAGGTGCGCGAATATGCTGACACACTGGAAGGGGAAGTGGCCGACAATTTCTGGCCTCTACCCACCTATCAAGAAATGTTGTTTGTTAAATAACACGACGACAAGGAGGGGGTAAATAAGCTGAAAAAATGATTAGCCACCCCCTTCTTTTTATCTCTGGTAGTTTTAAGTTATGTTAAGAAGTGCGAAACGTTTAGGCATGAAATAGGGCTGAAATGCCTGAAATAACCGCCTAGTAAGGTCTTCAGTCCCCTGACTGAATCTAACAGGTCAACCCTGACCAACCTTATAACTGTTTATATGTCCCAACGTTTAGTATCACGTCGATACCAAACTAGGCAAGGGGACTCAAGGTCAATACACTTTGTAACAATTATTTACAAAGTTGAGAGTAACGGCGATAGCCACCCCCAGATTCAGAAATCACAACTCTGGGACTGAAGCGGGGAACGGAAGGCTCCGAGGAGTAACCTAACACCAGAACCGAGACCACTGCCAACCATCCATGATTAGGCGTGAGCCGAATGTCCGACTTGAACCATCGTAAATAATCTAGTAGTGAAACAGGTTGACACACTGCGTTCAAAAAGAACAAGGGGAAAAATAGTAAGGGAAATTTTTTGTACCACTTACACAGACCTTTTAAAGTACCCCGGTGGATAGGACAAATCTAAAGATGGAATGCCCATATAAACGGAACGTGATAAACCCTTCTAGGCTCTGAGTATCGGTCGAAATACCCAGTAGTGATAAGTGTAAGCACAAGCCTTTAAGGGTGTGAGATGTAACCAAAAGCCAACGCCTGACAGTAATAGTCAGGATATGCCAACAGGCTTCGGCCGTGAGCTCAGCCGAACGGTTACGGTTTGATTGTAAGGATAGAGTCTAGTAGGAGTCTATATGACGAAATCGAGAGAAGGTAAAGGATTCGGGAAACCGAAAACCACTAAGACTACGAATGTATGGAAGGCTATCAATTGGGCGAAAATCCAAAGATACGTTTTCAAGCTCCAAAAGAGAATATACCAAGCGGCTAAATCGGGACAGGATGCAAAGGTTAGAAGGTTGCAACGTCTATTGGTGAAATCATACTACGCTCGTCTATTGGCAGTTCGCAAAGTAACCCAAGATAATCAAGGAAAGAAAACAGCAGGAGTCGATGGAGTGATAGCAATATCCCCAGAACAAAGGCTAAATCTAACCGAAGAAATCAAGGGAACACTTAAAGCAAAACCGCTAAGAAGAGTATGGATTCCTAAACCCGGTAGGGATGAAAAACGCCCACTAGGAATACCAACCATCAAAGACAGAGCTAGACAAGCGTTGATTAAATCGGCACTCGAACCAGAATGGGAATCAAAAATGGAAGGAACCAGCTATGGTTTCCGACCGGGAAGGTCTGCCCATGATGCAATATCAAGGATATACACCACCATCAATACAGGTAGCTACTTTGTATTAGATGCTGATATTGCCAAGTGTTTCGACCGAATTAATCACAACTTTTTACTGTCAAAAATTCATTGTCCAAACTCCCTGAAAAGAGACATTAAACAATGGCTCAAAGCAGGAGTATTGGATAACGGCGTATTTGAAAAAACAGAAACAGGGACACCCCAAGGAGGGGTAATAAGTCCACTATTAGCCAACATCGCACTGGATGGAATGGCAAGATTAATTGAAACACTATTTCCCAAAAAGGGAAATGGTAAAAATCAAGCTGTTTTAATAAGATACGCGGATGACTTCGTAGTGATTTCACCATCACTCGAAATCATTGAACAGTGCCAAACTGTCATTTCTGAATGGTTAAAGCCTATTGGACTAGAACTCAAACCAGAAAAAACCAGAGTGTGTCATACGCTTAATCCCATTAAATATAATGGGAAAATGGAAGAACCCGGCTTTGATTTTCTAGGATTCAATATTAGGCAATATCCAGTAGGAAAATACAAATCGGGGAAAACAGGAGGGAGAGGAAGCCAATTAATTGGTCACAAAACCCACATTAAACCCAGCCAAAAAGCAGTTAAAGCCCACACAGAAGCGATTAAAGGTGTAATCAAAAAACACAAAACAGCACCTCAATCAGCCCTGATTAGACAATTAAACCCAATCATTAGAGGTTGGGCAAACTACTATTCAGGAGTAGTATCTTCAGATACCTTCAATAAACTAGATGACATAATCTGGTCAATGTTAAGGGCATGGACAGTATCAAGATGCGGTAAAGCGAAATACGAAAAGCTGAGAAATTATTTTAGGCCGGGTACAGTTAAACTCAGCAATGGGAAAGAAAGACAAGAATCCTGGTTATTCCAAACCAAAGACGGTTATCAACTATGGAAACATAATTGGACACCAATTGTCAGACATACCCTAATACGCGCCGACGCTTCACCTTATGACGGAAATTGGACTTACTGGGCGACCAGACGAGGACAAGCAATCGATACACCTACAAGAGTAGCCAAACTACTTAAGAAGCAACAAGGCAAGTGTAGCCGATGTGGGCAATATTTCACCTCATCGGATTTAATTGAAGTTGACCACATTCACCCTCTAAGCTTAGGCGGAAAGGATGAATACAAGAACCTTCAATTACTACACCGCCACTGTCACGATGATAAATCGGCATCTGATGGAAACCTTAAATCATCTACATTAACATCATCCGACGTTAATGTAGATAATACAAAGACAACCAAAAGAAGTCAAGCTGTATCCTTAACAAAGGAACAATCAAACTAGGAGCCGTGTGAGGTGAAAGTCTCATGCACGGTTCTGAATGGGAGGGGAGGTCGGTGACGACCTTCTCGACCCCTAATAAGTAAATATAAACTTAAAACTACCATGGTATTAACTCCGACAATTGGCGAAAAATCCTATAATCGTCAGGATTGGCAAAAAGGCTATCAATCCCAACCTAACGAGTACGATTACGAGGTAGAGGACATCGAGGGGCAAATTCCCCCCGATTTACAGGGTACAGTCTTTAAAAATGGCCCCGGTTTACTCGATATCGCTGGCACTGCGATCGCTCATCCCTTCGATGGGGATGGTATGATCAGCGCGATTAGCTTCAATCATGGGCGTGTACATTATCGTAATCGTTTTGTGAAAACCCAGGGTTATCTCCAGGAACAGAAAGCGGGAAAACCCCTTTATCGCGGTGTTTTCGGCACGAAAAAACCGGGGGGAATTTTCGGCAATGCTTTTGATTTGCGTCTGAAAAATATTGCTAATACTAATGTTATCTACTGGGGTAATAAATTACTGGCACTTTGGGAAGCGGCCGAACCCCATCGTCTCGATGCTAAAACCCTTGATACTATTGGTTTAGACTATCTCGATGGTATCTTGGAAAAAGGCGATGCTTTTGCCGCTCATCCTCGCATCGATCCCGCTTGTATTTTCGATAATCATCAACCTTGTCTGGTAAATTTTGCCATCAAAACGGGTTTGTCGAGTGCCATTACTCTCTACGAAATTAGTCCCACGGGTAAGTTATTACGTCGTCATACCCACAGCATACCGGGCTTTTGTTTTATCCACGATTTTGTTATTACTCCCCACTACGCTATCTTTTTCCAAAACCCGGTTGGTTATAATCCTTTCCCTTTTCTTTTTGGGTTAAAAGGTGCGGGAGAATGCGTTATTAATCAACCGGACAAGTTAACTAAGATTATTATTATCCCCCGGGATCCTAACAAAGGAGAAGTGAAAGTTTTAGAAACTCCATCGGGTTTTGTCTTCCATCATAGCAATGCTTTTGAACAACTTGCCCCGAGCTACGTCGAAGGGGGGGAGAAAATTTATATCGATTCTATTTGTTATCAATCCTTACCACAACTGGATTCAAATAGCAATTTTCAATCGGTAGATTTTGATAGTTTAGCTCCCGGACATCTGTGGCGATTTACACTAAATTTATCAGAAAATACCGTTACGAGAGAATGTATTCTAGAGCATTGTTGTGAGTTTCCTAGCATTAATCCTGCAAAAGTTGGTCAAGATTACCGTTATTTATACATCGCTGCCACTCATCATGCCACTGGTAATGCTCCTTTGCAAGCAATCTTAAAACTGGACCTATTAACGGGAGAAAAACAATTACATTCTTTTGCTCCCCGGGGATTTGCGGGTGAACCAATTTTTGTGCCTAAACCCGATGGAATTGCTGAAGATGATGGTTGGTTATTGGTAGTCACCTACGATGCAGCAAATCATCGATCAAATGTGGTAATCTTAGATGCTAAAGATATCACTAATTCCCTAGCGATTATTCATCTTAAACACCATATTCCCTACGGGTTACACGGTAGTTGGACTAGACAATGTTTTTAAGTTAATTCTGTGGGGGTGGATTGAAAACCCACCTTTACTAAACTTTACTCTTGAGAGCCTTCTTGTAATAGCCAAAAACCAGCGAAGGATTCCGATTCAGGGTTAGATTGAACGGCTAAAAAATGCAGATTGTTGGCTTTTTGTTTAGCTTCTTCAAAGTTTTTGGCTTCCTTTAAAGTCTCGATATTAGTGACGTTGACGAGAATCCAGCTATCACTAGCACCCGTTTCTAAACGTAGCACGGGACGGGAACCAGTTTCTAACTTTAAATATGCCATTTCTAACCCTGACATCCAACCAGCTAGGGGTAAAGCGCGGGGGGAAAAAATAACTAAACCGGGGATTTTTAGATTCTCATCTAATCCCATCCCCAGTATAGGCAAATTTTCTCCGAAGCTAATATCCCAATCTTTTAGATCATGAAAAGAAGACAATTCTAGCGTAACGAAAGCCCATTTATCTGCCTTATCTCCCCGGACAGCATCGGGAAGGGGAACAGCATTTAAAGGAGGATAATTCACGGAAGCGGTTTTAGTTAAATTTTGATCATAACCAACTTCTTGAGGGTAGAAATTAACCATTCTTTCTTCTATCCATCTCGTTAAAGCATGAGTGCGACGACTAGGGGAAGCGGGGATACCGATATCCTCGCAAGCTTTGCTAATCATGTTATTCATCTGACGACGGAAAAAGCGAATTTTTTTGGGAGTTACTCCCGCTGCCTTGATAGCTGTAGTAATTGCCTCTCCTAACCATTGGGAATTAACCATCGTATTAGGACAATAACTGGCATATTTAAATATTGTATCGGAGGGGCGATCAATTGTTGCCGGAGTTTCGCAGATTAATAATTCCCATCTTTTTTTATTATTTTCATCCACCACCGGCCGCGAATAAAAATCAAGTTCCCAAATAGTCATATTTTTTTTAGTAAAAAACCTTTTTCAGTTATCAGTGAGGGGTTAGGGTGTTGGGGTTTTAGGGTGGTCACTGCGTGCGCGACGTTCGGCGACGCTCAGTCGAGCCGTTGCGGGGGGTGTTGGGGTTTTAGTTGAAATTCCCCCATCTCCCCACTTCCCCACTTCATAATTCATAACGAAGTGGTCTCCCTATCCCCTATCCCCAACAACAGTACGAACGCGGTAGATAGGACGTTTTTGGGATTCATGGTAAGTTCGCATCAAAATTTCTGCTAAAAGACCAAAACAGAGTAATTGTACCCCAGTTAAAAAGAATAACACAGCTAGGATTAACAAAGGTCGATTGCCGATTTCTTGTCCGAAACCGAGTTTGAGAATAGTCAGATAAGTACCTAAAATAATCCCCACTACCATGGATAACAGTCCGTAGAGTCCAAAAATGTGCATCGGACGGGTGAGGAACTTTTTCATAAAAAAGACAGTAAATAAGTCCATAATCACGCGAATTGTGCGATCTAAACCATATTTACTCTGTCCGAACCGTCTAGCGTGGTGATTAACGGGAATTTCGGTTATTTTTGCCCCTTCAATAAAAGCTAATGCGGGTAAAAAGCGATGTAATTCCCCGTAGAGATTCATATCGGCGATTAATTCGGCTCGATAGGCTTTCAAAGAACAACCGTAGTCGTGTAATTTGACCCCTGTTACCTTGCCAATCAGCCAATTAGCTATTTTTGAGGGTAAAAGCCGTTTTACCTGGTCATCTTGGCGATTTTTGCGCCAGCCACTGACGAGGTCATAACCTTCCTCCAATTTGGCCAATAATAGGGGTATATCATTGGGATCGTTCTGTAAATCGCCGTCGAGGGTAATGATGACCTGTCCCGTGGCATAATTAAATCCGGCAGCCATAGCGGGGGTTTGTCCGTAGTTGCGTCGCAATATCACCGCCTTGAGATCATCGCGATTTTTGGCTAAATTAGTTAAAACCTCGGTGGAACCGTCCTTAGAACCGTCGTCAACACAGATAATCTCGTAGTTAATTTGATAAGAACGCAAAATCGAGGCGATACTCTCGACGAGATGGGGGATACTGTCCACTTCGTTATAAATGGGAACCACTACCGATAAAGTCTGGATAGCAGCCTGCGGGTTTGGTTCATTGACACTGATGGACGGTGTAATCGGGGACATAGTTGACTGACGCAGGGACGTTTTGGGGCGATTCTATCACAATTCAGTTATCAGGAGATAGGAGACTCCGAGACAGGAGACTCGGAGACAGGAGACAGGAGTCAGTATTCAGGAGTCAGTATTCAGGAGTCAGTATTCAGGAGATTATTTTTATTTATTCTCCCCACACCCCACTTCCCCAC
>NZ_JADEXY010000088.1 GCF_015206885.1 Microcystis aeruginosa LEGE 91341
CAGGATATACTCCACAAAAGCGTTTAAACTCTTCTGGATTCAAATTTTTTACTTTTTCGTAAGTCATTGTTTTTCTGAGTGTTTTACTTTATTTTACATAATCAGTTCCTATTTTTGCAGGAGGTCTATATTACCTCGATCTCTCAAAGGCGGGCGCAATTTTGTTTTAAAACTATATCATTTTCAATACATTTATAAATGTACTTCGTTACACAATCGAGGAGTCGTGGATTTCTATAGTATGTAGATAAAACTAATGGAACCTCTCCCGCTTGCCCTGAGCCAAGTCGAAGGGATCGAGTTGGGAAACCCTTCTCTTTTGTCTCCTTGCCCGACGATAAATCTTGTTTTCTGCGAGAAATCCCATGCTCCACCGTTCGATCAAGTGTCTCTGGAAACCGTGGCGAAATTGCCGGGGAGTTCGTCCCGCAGTGCTTTTTGTGACCAGTCTGGTGGGGAGCTTTCTCCTGGCTGGATTTTCCGACACGAACGCAAAGCGCTCGCTACGCGAGATCGCCGTCGGTCAAAATTCTCGCTCGGATAACCCGATTCTCAACCTCGTCGATAGCTTTAAATTCCCCCAGAATACGACCCCCCGGCTATTGGAAACCGTGGGATTATTTATCGCTGGCATTCTCTTCTGTATTGCGATCGATCGCTGGTTCAAGCGCCCAACCCCCTCTGCTATCACTCCCCTAGCCAAACAAGCGCGGCGGCTAGGAACCCTCAAGATCGGCTACCCTGAGGGCATGACTAATCTGGAAGTTCTCCGCTCCCAGGCCTTTCTGGAAAGACGCTTAAAACCCTTTGGGGTGACGGTAACGTGGACGAGTTTTCTTTCCGCTTCCTCGCTAATCGAGGCCTTGAGCAACGGAATGATCGACTTCTGTGGTGGTGGCGGTACGGCGAGTATTTTCTCGCAAGCGGCGGAACACGTCTTTGTCCGGGTAGCCAAAGAAAAATATACCGCCCCGAAAGGTCAGGCGATCCTCGTGCCTGAAGATTCGCTAATACAGACCTTGGCGGATTTAAAAGGCAAAAGAATCGCCTTTGATCGAGGTTCGAGCGCCCATTACGTCCTCATCCGCGCACTGATGAGAGTGGATCTAGAATTAAGCGATATCGAACTGGTGTATGCAACCCAACCGGAAGCGCTGGTGCTTTTCCGTCGCGGTGAGATCGACGCTTGGGTGGTGTGGGTTCCCTATTCCCCCACCGAGACGCGCACCTATCCGGGAAGATCGGTGGCCGATCTGGGGAGTATCTTTGGGGAAAACGCCTCTCTAGAAGTGCCGACCTACTATTATGCGGTTCCCGAATTGGTGCGGGATTATCCCGATGTACTGAAGGTGATTTTAGAAGAGGTGAACGAGGCGGGTGCTTGGGCGAAACAACAGGAGTTAGAGGCGACGAGACGCTTGGCAGATCACCACGAGATCGATCCAGCGATCATCACTAATCTCGAACAACGGGCCTCTGAACGTGCCATTATCCCGATCGACGATCGCTCTCTGACGACCCTACAACACCAAGCTAATATCTTCCGAGACCTGAAGCTGATCCCCCATCGGGTCAATGTGCGCGACGGAACCTACACCCTACAGACAAAACAAAATTGGACATATTAACCCGACGGCAATATTTTGGGCATTGGTGGGATTGATGCCGCTACCAAATGGCCGATTATTAGGGGGCATTTAACTCCCTAGTAGGGTTCTTCTGTTGATGATCTAACTACCTAAGCAAAATTAATTAGGGTCTGCTGAAAAAGTTTTTCCTGGGGGTAGGAGTCAGTAGCTGGTCGTCAGGAGCCGGTCGTTTCGGGCTTTGTTGCCCTTGTTTTTTGTACCAAGCTATGTACTACAAGAAGGATAATGCAAGGTTTTTGAAAGTCCCAATCCTATTTTCGCAGCATGAACATCGGACTTTAACAGGTCAAAAGCCTTATTTTAAAAGGGTTTTACCATTATTCAGCAAGCCCTAATTACACATATCTAACCCCCCCTTGCCTCTTGCATGAGTGCCTTTTGCCTTTCTTCACTAGGAAATTTATTTTGCACGACCCCTTAACTAACTCAACCCTTCAAAATAATCACGAATTTGATGATGTAGCCCGGATTGACGCAGTTTTTGCAACGCTTTCAACTCAATTTTTCGCACCCTTTCCCCGGATAATTCCAAGATGCGACCTATATCAGCCAAGGAATGGGATTTACCATCGAGAAAACCATAGCGCAATTCAATCACTTCTCGTTCGCGAGTGGTTAAATCTGCCAATAATTCTCTCATATCTCTTTGCAAAGATTCATAGACAAGACGATTTTCTGAAGACACTTCTTCGGTTTCCAAAAGGTCTATTAATTCCGTATCTTTTTCCTTACCCACTTTTATTTCTAAGGAAACCGAACGCGGCACTGTCATCAACAATTCCCGCACAGCTTCAGGAGTCATCGCTAACTCTTGGGCAATTTCCTCTACGGTCGCACTGCGACCGCGCATTTTTGAGATTTTCCGTTGTGCTTTCCTAATTCTGTTGAGTTTTTCGGTAATACTAACCGGTAAGCGAATAATCCGGCTTTGAGTTGCGATCGCCCTCGTAATTCCTTGACGGATCCACCAGTAGGCATAGGTACTAAAACGATAGCCTTTGCTGGGATCAAATTTCTTGACGGCGCATTCTAAACCTAGGGTTCCCTCTTGAATCAAATCCAATAATTCTAAACCGCGATTCTGATATTTTTTGGCCACCGACACCACCAGACGTAAATTGGCCTTGATCATCTGTTCTTTGGCACGAGTACCAAGGCTAATAATTTCTTCTAATTCCCCTACTTCTAAGCCCGCTAGGTGCGCCCAACGCTGTTTTCCTGCTTTTAAAGCATTTTTTAACTCAGACACGGTGATTTGGGCAGTTTTTGCCCAAATTTCTAGGGAGGGACGATGGGCTGATCGAGTTGACCCTGAGAGAAGCCGAAGGGCGGTCAGTTGATCGCAAATCTTAATTAACTTGACAAATTGCTGTACTTGTGCATCACCTTTTTTAACGGCAGTGGCGCGTAATTTCAGTAAAGACAGATGACGCTGCACCCGTTGCGCTTGTTCAACTTCCTCGTCCCGTTTGAGTAGAGGCACTCTGCCAATATCTTGTAGATATAAACGGACTAAATCGGTAGTTGTACGGTTGCTGTAGCTTTTTTTGGGACTAGATACTAAATCATCTTTTAAATCATGGCCGAGAAAATCTTCATCTAGGTCGATCGAGTTTTCCTTCAGTTTTAAGATAGAAAAAGAGGGAGAGATAAATTCAGTCTCGAGCGTCGAGGGATTAATTGCAGACATAGGGGCTTCTCTACGGGCGACTGTGATAGGAATTAGAAACTTCTAAATCGTTCACCGTAGTCATAGTTTTCCCGCTTGAGCGCGGAAATGATGCCGTCGGGAAAAATTTTTTCTCAAAAGTATTGATCTTTAAACCTAGAAGTTATAGCAAGTCTGGGGTTTACCTTCTTGGCCCAACTTCTCGAATTAATGATTGATTTAGAAGTAATTTCCCCTACAGTCCTATTCCTATCTATTCCTGATTTTTGAGATAATTACTGATCTGTTCTAGTTTAGCCAGGGCTTTTCCTGACTGTAAAGATTGTTGTGCTTGCTGGAAACCGGTGGGGATATCCGGGGCAATTCCACAGCGCCAAAGATAAAAACCACCGTTAAAAATTGCCGCGTCGGTTAATTCGTTATTTTCTCCAGCTAATAAACCCTTTAATTTAGCGGTGAGCATCTCTAAAGATTCGAGGGGATAATCCGAGGGACAGAAGCCATAATCGCGAGGATTTAGGAAAAATCGCTGAAAGGAAGGGGGATCGGTGGGATTTCCCAGACCGATAATCGCCGTCCGATTACAGGCTAAATCACAACTCCCCTCTAATCCTTTCACGGTGGTGAAGTGAGAGATATTTCTCAGGGCAAAAGTTTCGCAAAAACGATCCTCGGTGGGGGGATGAACAAAACCCGATATTTGATGAATATTACCCACAAAAGGCGACCAGATTAACTCTACCGTGGCCATGGGCGGACGTTTACCGATTTGCTCCCGATAGGTGATGAAATTCTGTACTAGAGGGAAATGAGGCGGAATATAGAAAAAAGTCAATCCTGTGGTGATTAAACAGTCTTTCACTGCTGCTAAGGATAATTGACTAAAATCTGCTCCTAATTGCTGCCAGATTTCCCTGAGGGAAATACCGTATTTAGTCGGCATTCGATCGCCCCCGTGCAGGACTACGGGAACCCCCGCCGCCGCTAGGATTAAAGTAGTGATCGGAGTAACCGGGGCAGTGCGAGATCGTCCATCATAGGGATTGCCAAAAATAGCGATCGGATGCTGAAAAGAGGCTGATTCTAGGGTTATTTGCGGGCCAAGCTCGGCGTAGGCATCAAGCATTCCCGCTAACTCATCGCTGGTGGGGCGTTTAATGCGATGGGCAATCATAAAAGCACCGATTTGGGCCGGGGTTGCCTCTTGGGTTAACATCATCTTGGTGGCCATTGCCGCTTCGGGACGGGTTAAATTTTTGCCCGTATGGGTGCCACTACCGATCGCTTTTAATAATTCTCGAAAAGTATCGCTCATCTCAAGGAAGAAAATAAAAAGTAAATGGGATTGATTGGGATTGCTAAGGCTGGACGTGGTGATTTTCTAGGTTTTTAATCATACTTTGCTTTATTTGCCGCACTAATTGACAAAAATGAGCGATCGGTGGTATGTGTAGGCGATCGCTAGTGGTGACAAGGACTACCTGACGGGTGAGACGATGACTAAATTTACCATTATTAAGATGGGGATTTTCGCCACTAGGGGAAGCAAGAGCTTGCCCTGAGCCAAGTCGAAGGGGACGAATGGCGAGGGTGGCATCGCTACGAGCCTCCATTAGGGCAGATTGGGGCAGAAGAGCGATAATATTACCCTGACGCACCACACCGCGAAAAGCATCAAGGGTGTTTAATTCCATGACAGTTTTTAGGTGGGCATCCTGACGGGAAAACCATTCTTGTACTAATCTTTGCATTCCGTAGCCATCTTTGAAAACCACTTGCGGATACGGGATTAATTCTGACCATGGCACTTCTTTGTATTGGGCGAGGGGATGATTAGCGGCCATGAGAATTTCGATCGCTTCTTCGTATAATATTTCTACCACCATCTCGGGGCTAGAGGTGAGAAAACGATTATTCATTACCAACGCCACATCAACTAAACCATCCCGCAGCACTTTTAAAGCCCGATCGCTGCCTAGGGCTGTAACTCTTAACTGCACTTCTGGGTATTCAGCACAAAATTTCGGCAAAATCGGCGGTAAATAGTGGGCGCAGACGGAATGAATCGCCGCCACGCACAACTCCGGCTGTTTTCCTGCCTGTAGATCAGTGATTTCCCTGTGAATATTCGTCCATTCTTGACAAATCCGTTTCGCCCGGGGCAGTAATTTTTCGCCAGCAATGGTTAATTTTGCTTGGGCGGTACGATGAAAAAGAGGTAAGCCCAAATCGGTTTCTAGGGATTGAATCTGGCGACTGATAGTCGATTGGGTGACTCCACACTGCCGCGCGGCTTGACCGAAATTGCCCATATCGGCTACGGCTAAAAAGGCTTGCAACTGCTCGATCCGCATTCTTTCTGGTTTTAATTACATTCCGTCATGACCTTATGACAATAACGAATTTTATTGGGACTTTTGGTAGAAATTGCTACCGTTTTCTCAGTTATCAGTTATCAGTTATCAGTTATCAGTTAGCAGGTGTCAGATTTGAGTTATCAGTTCACTGATTACTTTTTACTGTTGACTGAGCATTGAAAAAAGCCCCCTGCTCCCCCTCTCCCTGCTCTCCTATACCTTTTAAACAGGATTTAGTATTAAGTAGGGAGGCACAATTATTTGTAGGATGGGTTAGCAGTAGCATAACATGAGCGGGCGTTGGGTTTCATGCTTCAACTCAACCTACGTTCATCTTATATTTAATTCCACCCACCCACTTAACAGGATAGCCGGTACTTTTGCCCTTGTGAATATCGCTGTTTTTGAGGCCAACTTTAAAGACAGTGTAACCTGTTTCTGGGATTTGATCGCCGATGAACTTGGCTATTTAAAGGTGATCAATTAGGGGTTGTGGGTCAGTACGAATGCTAAGATAGCGTTGGGCGAGGATGCGAAGTTAGTCCTTGAATTGATTAGAGAAAAGGAGTTTAAAAGATGAAAATGACCTATCTGGAAGCTACTGCCAAATTTTACAGCGAAGTAGCCCAAACTCCCGAAGTGGGGCTATGTTGTGTTCAAAGCAGTCCTTTGCAACTGCCGGGGTTAAAAATCCCCGCCATTATGCAGGAGATGAACTATGGTTGTGGCACGACGGTGCAGGTTAATGAATTGGGCAATTCTCCCACGGTTTTGTATGTGGGTGTGGGTGGTGGTTTAGAAGCACTGCAATTCGCCTATTTTTCCCGTCGTCCGGGGGGAGTCATTGCGGTGGATCCAGTGCCGGAAATGCGTTGGGCAGCCCAAAGAAATCTCGGCGAAGCACTGCCAGAAAATCCTTGGTTTAGTCTCGATTTTGTGGAAATTAAAGATGGTTCCGCTTTTGAATTGCCGGTGGAGGATGCCTCCGTCGATGTGGTGGCGCAGAATTGTCTTTTTAATATCTTTAAACCAGCCGATTTACAGTTAGCTTTACGCGAGGCTTTTCGCGTCTTAAAACCGGGAGGACGTTTACTGATGAGTGATCCGATCGCCCCTCGTCCAATTCCCGAACATTTGCAAGAAGATCAGCGTTTAAGGGCTATGTGTCTATCGGGAGCCTTGACCTACGATGATTATATTCAACAGTTGATCGCTGCTGGTTTTGGTCAGGTAGAAATTCGGTCCCGTCGTCCCTATCGTTTACTGGACTGTCAGAGTTATAATTTAGCCGAGCCACTCCTATTAGAAAGTTTGGATTCCGTTGCTTTTAAAGTAGCTATTCCCGAAGATGGGGCCTGTATTTTTACCGGCAAAACTGCTATTTATACTGGTACGGAGGCAATTTTTGATGATGGCGCTGGGCATATTTTAGCCAAAGGATTACCAGTGGCCGTCTGTGATAAAACTGCGAGCAACTTAGCTCGTTTCTCCCCCCAAGATATCCTCATCACCGAGTCCACTTGGCACTATAATGGGGGCGGTTGCTGTTAAAAAAGCACGATTGAGACAAGTTCGATCCCTCAGTTATCAGTTATCAGTTATCAGTTATCAGTGATTGTTCACTGTTTACTGTTTACTGATCACTGAAAAAAACTAGCCCTGCACCACCTGTTTAAGGGTGGTAAAGGTTTCTAGGTTGATTAACCCCCGGCGCTGGCCTTTTTGGTTGGAAATGCCCAAAAATACCGATTCTCCCTGTTTGGGATTGCGATCAAATCGGGGTGAGGAATTGATATAAACTAAAGCACTATCGGACTCCATAGCGAATTGACGACTTTCTCGATAGGATTCGGTGACAATACAATCCGCATGACCACTACTATACTTATTAATCCAAGCGATCGCATCGGTGAGGGTATCCACTAACCTAAAAGCCACCGTTTTTTCTAAATAGGGTCTTTGCCAATCATTATCGGTAGCAATGGTTAAATGTTCCGGAAAATCCGCCGCTAATCGGGTATCTCCACGCAATTTAAAGCCTTTTTCCTGCAAACTTTTAAACAAACGACTTAAAGTCGAAGAATTGTGATGGGGACTAATTAAAACTTTTTCGATCGCGTTAACCGGATCTGGTATGCTGCCATGACTATCGATAATTACCTGACGAGCTAACTCCAAATCGCCACTAGGAGACCAATATAAATAACAGTTTCCCATGGCCGCACGCAAAACGGGAACCGTGGCCAATTGACTCACCCGACCGATTAAACTAGGGCGACCGTAGGGAATAATCAAATTAACATAATTTTCCTGGGTCAGCAACTCCTCTAGGGAGGGACTAGAATCACAGGGTAAACCACTGACACAATCCACTGGTAAACCCACATCTTCCAATGCTTCTTGGATAATTTCCGTAATCACCCCATCGGAATGACTAGAGGCATTGGAACCGCGAATAATCAAACTATTGCCACTTTTTAGGGAAAATCCCGCCGCTACCATCGCTAATTCCGGAAAACCTTCATAGACGAAGGCAATCACTCCTAAGGGCATCCTTTGGCAATAGGTTTGGGAAGGATTAAGTTGATAGGCTGCGTTAATTACCTGTTGCAGCGGATCTGATGCTTCCGCTAGTTGTTGTAATACCTCCACCGTCGTCTCTAAACGTTCGGGAGTTAACCGTAACCAGCGAATCATTTGTTCTGAGACAGCCATCTCTCGACTGACTTCTAAATCGAGGGTATTGGCTTCTAAAATACGATCAAAGCCAGTTTTAATGGCATTAGCGATCGCAATTACTCCGCGATTTCTTTCATTGCCATTAAATTGACCTAGAGCCAGAAAAGCATTGTATGCTTGCTTAAAGATCGTCAGGGGGGGGATGGAGGAACTTTCGATCATAGATTCTTGTCTAGCGTCGATAGGCTAACCAAAAGATGAATGCGGGCAAAATAACTAATAGCATAACTAGAATTGCCCCAAAAATCACGCTTACCCCCGCTTGCCCTGAGCCAAGTCGAAGGGGCGGTGATTTTAAAATTAAGGGTAGCCAGACGATCGATAATAACAGAATTATCCCCACTATCAGGGGTAATACCTCTTGTCCAAGGCGCTGATTGGTACTCACCCAACGAAATCCTGTCCAGCGCCAACTGCGTTTATAGGGATAGTGGGGAGCTAATTGTTCGATAATTTGGCCGTTTTCCTGTAACACAAATATCTGTTGACAGCGATCGCAGCCAAAGGCATCGGTCAATAAAATCGGGCATAATGTCCCTTTCCGACGACAGGGACATGGATAGTCTTGGTGTTGGTCGATTTTGGTGTATTTATGCGGTCGCACAAGCTAAATTTTTGTTTATAAATGGTTGTTTTTAGTTGCTCGTGGTCAATAGCTAAGGGATTCAATGGTTGCTGAAAATCCTCAACCCTATTACTCACGGATAATTCCCATCTTAAGGGATATACCTAAATTATTCCTACTAATCTTAAGAGCTATTTCAAGATTTTTCTAAGCGGGCAACGCGATTCGAACGCGCGACATTCACCTTGGCAAGGTGACGCTCTACCACTGAGCTATGCCCGCAAGCCGTTTTTTCACACTTCCCTGAGTATGCCAAATCTCAGAGCATTTGTCAAGTGGTTTGGAGCATTTTTTTACAATGATTCATCTTCTGGCAAATCCCCTAAACCGGTAATAGCTTCGAGAACCACTTCTATCTTAGCCTGTAGTCGGTTGAACTGATGTTCCAGGCGATCAAAACGCTTGTCAATGGCGGCGAATTTTTCATCCACTGCGGCGAATTTTTCATCTATATGCCGTTCCATAGCGTCAAAAGCTTCCGTAATCCGCCCCTCTGGTTCTAAATCTAATTCCAGAGTCTTGATTCTCTCGACAGCGTTGACTAATTGCCGTCTGAGTTGGTTAATATATTTGTTCTGTTCAGCTTCGCTCATCAGTGGAACTCCGGGGGAGTGGGGACAACTAAAATCCTAAATGCTGGGGGAATTTTCTTAGCCTTCCGTCAGTGCCTGTTGGGGATTATTTTCCAATAATTCTAGGGGTTTATCTTCATTCCGGGGGCGCAATTGACGCATGAGACTAGCCATTTCTAGGGCAGATAGGCCATAATTCCAGCCCAAATTACTTTTAATACCGGCCCGTTCGAGGGCCTGTTGTAGAGTATCAGTGGTGAGAATACCGAAGACAACAGGAACACCTGTCTGAAAAGCGGCCGCAGCAATACCTTTGGCAGCCTCGGCGGCAACGTAGTCAAAATGGGGAGTTTGTCCGCGAATAATTGCCCCTAGACAAATAACGGCATCGTAACGGTGGGAAAGGGCGACTTGACGGGCTACCATTGGCACTTCAAAGCTACCGGGTACCCAGATATAATCCACTTGCGTACCGTCGGGATTAACATCAACCCCGTGACGCTTGAGACAGTCTTGACAGCCTGATAACAGTTTATCAGTGACGAGATCATTAAAACGACCAATCACGATCGCAAAGCGCAAGGACGATATATCTTCGGTAAAATTTCCCTCAAAAACAGTCATAGGTGGAAGGGGTTAGGAGTGGGAATTATGAATTATGAATTATGAATTGGGAAGTGGGGATATGGGGAGTGGGAATTATGAATTATGAATTGGGGAGTGGGAGGTGGGGAAATTGAACTAAAACCCCAAAACCCCAAAACCCCAACACCTAACACCTGTCTCCTGTCTCGGAGTCTCCCTTCCCCCTGATCAACACTAAATCACTAAAAAGTTTAAAATAGCGACGGCAACAACTAAAATCGCCCAAATTGCCGAACCCACATAGAGAAGGGGTTTCGATTGGTCCCAGTTTTGGGGGGAAGCATAGGCAACGGGGACACCAATCACCATCAGCAAGGAAAATAAAACTAGGGCAATGAGAAAAAATTGAAAAACAATAGACATGATTGGGTTCTCCTAAAGCAGTTGATCTTTATCTAGATAATTCTCCCAGATTTGATACTTGTATGGAAGAGCCTCGCTTCCACTCAACTTAACTGGACGATCCTTTCTCTAAGTCCTCCCTGAATCAGGGTTTACAAGGAGATATGCCCGTCAGACCGAATCCACGAGCATTTTAATTTTACTGCCACTGACTACCTAGCCGCAGCGGGGCTGAAAACTTTTTTCCAGTGTCTATGCTTGCCAAAAGCAGCAGGGCAGGGGTTAGGTGGGGGAATTGACTCTCTGTGATACCCTGCTCAGATTACCCTATTTTTGCGTTTTCGCCAAAGCTGCCTTAGAAAGATGTCCAGACTGCTGAACTGCTAAAAGCTAATGGTCAGGCCTCCCAAACGGATGCCGGCGCCAAAAATGACGAATAATACTGCTAGAGTTGTGACGGCGACTATGTGCAGGGCAAGGAAATTTAAGTTTTCCTCGCTCAGTTGAGGAAGGAGAAAAAAGCGGGAATGAAGGGCCAAGATGAGAGTTAATAACAGTAAAGCCAACTTAATTCCTATATAAACCGATAAAAAACTATCAAATGACCAAAAATCACGAAAACCGGGCAAATAAATCCAAGTCAGTCCTAGGCCTGTTATTACCTGCAACAATAGCGCAGATAACCCCAAACCTTCAAAATATTGCTCAAATTGACGAATTCGGTCTGGTTCTCGGTTTTTGAGGGACTGGGGTAGAACGGTGACTGCCAACAATAAATGTCCACCGGCCCAGACGGTCGCCCCTAGGGTGTGCAGAATTACTAAAATGTTGAATAACATGGGTTTCTCTCGGTCTTGATTTGCTAACTTATAGTCCTTGACCAGGCTATTTCCGAGTATTCGGTAACAATAGATACAGAAAAAATCCTGATATATTCTCCTTACTAAAAAATATGGATTTAATTTTATGTCATCAAACGGCGGATTTTGACGCTTTGGGGGCAGCGGTGGGTTTATCGTTGCTGAAAGCGGGTAGTCGTATTGTGTTAACGGGGGGAGCGCACCCGACGGTGAGGGAATTTTTGGCCCTGCATCGGGATGAGTTCGCTTTGATTGAAATGCGTAGTGTCAATCCGGACCTGATTCGCTCTTTAATTATCGTTGATAATCAGTGGCGAGAGCGTCTGGGAAAAGCCTCCCAGTGGCTCGATTTAGGGCATTTACAGGCGATCGAATTGTATGATCATCATTTGGATAGTGAAAGCGATATTCATGCCTCTAGCGTCCATTTAGAAGCGGTGGGAGCCACCACGACTTTGATTGTCGAAGCTTTACAAAAAGCCCAGATTAAACCAAACTCGATGGCAGCGACGGTAATGGCGCTCGGTATTCACGTTGACACGGGTTCCCTGACTTTTGCTGGTAGTACCCCCAGGGATGCCTATGCTTTGGCTTGGTTAATGACCTGTGCTGCTAACATTAAAACGATCGCCCAATACTGTCAACCGAGTTTTTCCCCGCGCTTACAGGAGTTATTTAGCCTTGCTTGGGAAAATCTAGAGATTAAAACGATCCATGGCCGTAAAATCGCCCACGTTCTTCTCCATACTGCCGATTTTATCCCGGGTTTGTCTAGTGTAGCCGAGCGCCTACTGGAATTATCCGATAGTGATGCGCTACTTTTTGGCCATAGTTATAGTAAAGACGAGGAAGATAATTCCCGACAGCGTTTAACTGTGATTGGTCGCTCTAGAATCGATGGGGTAAATCTATATCAGCTTTTTTCCCCCTATAACGGCGGTGGTCATGCTCAGGCCGCTTCGGTGAGTTTTCGCGATGTTCAGCCAGTTCAACAGTTAAATCAACTACTGGGGGACTTAATTGCTCAAATTCCCCCTTCTCCCACTGCTAGGGATTTAATGTCTTCCCCAGTACGAACAATTCGTCCCGATACTTCCATATCTCAAGCCGAGCGCATCCTTTTCCGTTACGGCCATTCGGGGTTATCGGTGGTAGATGAGCAGGATCGCTTAGTTGGGGTGATTTCTCGTCGTGACCTCGATTTAGCTCTCCATCACGGCTTTTCTCGCTCTCCTGTGAAGGGATACATGACTTGTAATCCGAAAACTATTACCCCGGACACTTCTCTTCAGGAAATCGAGTCGCTGATGGTAACGTATGATTTGGGGCGTTTACCTGTACTAGAAAATGGGCAGTTAGTCGGTATCGTCACTCGTACAGATGTATTAAGACAGATTCATCAAAATGAGCGGGTGCGTTTTGAAGGGGTTGCGTTGGTTTCTTGTCTTTTACCAGCGATTAAAGAGCGTTTAGAGCCGATTTTATGGTCATTCCTGCAAGCTGCCGCCGCTGCCGCTCAAAAACGCGGTTGGCATCTCTATCTGGTTGGGGGTGCGGTGCGGGATTTATTGTTAGCCACAGAAAGGGATTCTTTATTGTTACAGGATATCGATTTAGTGGTGGATGGCTGCCATCGTGCCGCCGGTGTGGGTGCGGGGGTGGATTTGGCTAATTGTTTACAGGAAATTTATCCGGGGGCCCGGTTATCGATTCACGGGGAATTTCAGACGGCGGCTTTGTTATGGCACAAAGATGAGCGTTTTGGCTCGTTATGGGTGGATATCGCCACGGCACGCACGGAATTCTATCCCTATCCCGCGAGTAATCCCCAAGTGGAGGCTAGTTCGATTCGACAGGATTTGTATAGAAGGGATTTTACGATTAATGCTCTGGCAATTCGCCTAACTTCGCCGAAAGAGGGGGAATTACTCGACTTTTTTGGCGGTATGTTGGATTTACGCGCTCAAGAAATCCGGGTTCTCCACGCTAATAGTTTTATTGAGGATCCGACGCGCATCTATCGAGCGGTGCGTTTTGCCACTCGGTTAGGATTTGTTATTGAACCCTTGACAGAAAACTATATTAGGTATGCGATCGAAAGTGGAGTTTATGATCGCTCACGGCAACAAAATCAGAATGCACCCGCTTTACAGTCCCGTTTAAAAGCGGAGTTGAATTATATTTTAGAGGCGGATTACTGGGAAAGTGCCTTAGAAAAGTTGGCTGATTTGGGGGCTTTGCACTGTTTACACGGGGATTTAAGTTTAAATCGGGCTTTATGGCGACAATTGCGCTGTCTCAGTCGTTGGTTAGATTGTTTAAGTCTGGAATTGCCGGTGAATGCTTGGTTAATGCGGTTGGAATTATTAATCGCTTCTCTGGCTGTGGAGGAAAGAATAGCGATCGCTAATAATTTACAATTGCCCAAAGATACTGTGGGGCGTTTACAAAAACTAGAAGTTATGGAAAGGGAGATTAGCAATAATTTTGCTTATGATCGACCCATTAGTCAAATCGTCAGCTTTTTCAATGGTTATCAGGTTCCTAGTTTGTTACTGGTGGCGGTGAGGAGTCAGACTAGGATTCGGGGTTTAATCTGGCAATATTTAACTAAATGGTCGCAGATTGAGGCTCCTATCGACGGTAATGACCTAAAAGCTTTGGGTTATCAACCCGGTCCCCAGTTTAAATCGTTACTTGCGGCGGTGTTGGGGGCGACTTTAGATGGAATAGTCAGCAATAAAAGCGAGGCTATGGCTTTTATTGCTAGATTAACTAAGTCAGCAGATTAGGTATCGGCTGCCCCTTCATTTTCCGAAGATTGTCTTTGATCGCTGGAATAACCGCCTCTACCTCCTCTGGTGGTGGTACGATTAGAGGCAGCCCGGAATTGACGAGCGTAGGCGCGGTTGCGTTCAGCTTTTTCTTTTTTCAAATTACGACGTTTAGCCACAAGAATCTCCTTGGGATATTAGATGGACAAGCGGGGAAACGAGCGCTCGCTCCCCCTATTGACAATGAAAACAAGTTAGGTAGGGTCTGCTGAAAAAGTTTTTCGTGGGGACAGGGTGTGGGGTGTGGGGTGTGGGGTGTAGGTTTTTACCGATTCTCATCTGGTCAATTACCTAATTTTCAGAGAAAAAGTCCCAGAATTTTGCCCCGATCACTCCCAGAACTGGTACTTTTTGATTGACAAAAAGTCTAAAAGTATTACCCAAAAAGGTTTTTAGATTTATTCAGCAAACTCTAGGTAATCATAGCCTAGAATGGTTACGATTGGGGATTAGTAGCGACGCTCCCGATTGCGATCACCACCACCGAAGGAAGATCTGGGCTCTTTTTCACGAGCTTGATTGACTTTTAAGTCTCGTCCCATCCATTGGGCGCCGTCAAGAGCAGCAATAGCGGCCGCTTCCTGCTCTGGGGTTTCCATTTCCACGAAAGCGAATCCGCGTTTTTTGCCCGTTTCCCGATCCATGGGAAAGTGAACGCGCTTGATTTTACCATATTCGGTAAAAACTTCGACTACATCGTCTTGGTCAACCTCGAAGGGGAGATTACCAACATAAATTGACATAAAAGCTATCCTTGCACAGATAAAAACAACAGATTTGTAGAGAACCAAGATTTCGGGAACTAGCTGAACCAATACTAAACAGAAACGCTTTAACCATTAATACTGACAACGAGCCGCAGTGCCGACTTTTATTCTCAACCTCTATCCTAGCACATAGCTATTAGCTTTGATCGATTCTGCCGCTCCCGCCACCCGAGCAGATAAACTAGACTAGAATGCTGCCCTAGAAAATGCCCTAATTATGAGTTTATCCCCCCATCCGATCGAAACTGCCCTAAAAACCCTGGCAGGGAAAGCCGAAAATTCCATCGAACAAACAACAACCCTAGAAGACTTAGAACAGCTAAGGGTGAATTATCTGGGTAAGAAAGGAGAATTATCGCAGATTTTACGCGAAATGGGCAAATTAAGCCCTGAAGAGAGGCCGCGCCTCGGTGCGATCGCTAATGAGGTCAAAGAATTAGTACAATCGCTGCTGGAATCCCGGCGAGAAAGTCTAAATAATGCCCAAATTCAAGCGAAATTAGCGGCGGAAACCCTCGATGTCACCCTACCTGCTCTTAGCCGTCCTTTAGGACGAATTCACCCCTTAAATAGCACAGTTGATCGCATGATCGACATTTTCGTCGGTCTGGGTTACAGCATCGCTACTGGGCCGCAGGTAGAAAGCGATTATTATAATTTTGAGGCTTTAAATATCCCTGCTGACCATCCGGCCCGGGATATGCAGGATACTTTTTTCTTGAGGGATGGTCGTTTATTGCGGACCCATACCTCCCCGGTCCAGATTCGCTACATGGAAAGTCACGAACCCCCGATTCGGATTGTGGCCCCGGGCCGGGTTTATCGTCGTGATACCGTGGATGCAACCCATTCTGCGGTTTTCCATCAAGTGGAATTATTAGCGGTGGATAAGGGATTAACTTTTACGGATTTGAAAGGAACAATTAAAGAATTTCTTAAGCAAATGTTTGGGGCCGATTTACCGGTTAAATTCCGCGCTTCCTACTTCCCTTTTACCGAACCCTCGGCCGAGGTAGATGTACAGTGGAAAGGCAAATGGTTGGAGGTGATGGGCTGTGGTATGGTGGATCCCAATGTCTTAAAAGCAGTCGGTTATGACCCCCAAATCTATACGGGTTTTGCTGCTGGTTTTGGCGTGGAAAGATTTGCTATGGTATTACATGAGATAGACGATATTCGCCGTTGTTATAATAGCGATATCCGCTTTCTCCGCCAATTTTAGGGGGATAAACCCGATGGTCAAGAGTGAAGATTTAACCAAAAAAAGATTCCTATCCGTGGCTTGTCATGCTTCGATATTTTTGAGTGCTACGCTGGTATCGGTGGGGATTCCCTTAGCTATTTATTTCATTTCTGATGATGAAACGGTGAAGGAAAACGCCAAAGAAGCTTTAAACTTTCACCTGAATATGTGGTTATACTACCTAATTGCTGGGATTCTAGTTTGGGTTTTAATCGGTTATTTGCTCTTACCGATTCTTGCTGTGGTGAATATTGTTCTCCCCATTCTTGCTATTCTGCAAGTCTGGAACGATGCTTATAAGGTTTTCCGTTATCCTTTTATTTTCCGGGTTCTGTAATTAATTAGGGTTTGAGGCAAAAAGTTTTTTCTGGGGGTAGGGTGTAGGGTGTAGGGTGTGGGGTGTAGGGTGTGGGGAGAATAAATAAATAATCTCCTATCTCCTGACTCCTGACTCCTGAATACTGACTCCTGCCGACTGGCTACTGAATCCTGAATACTGAATCCTGACGACTGGCTCCTGACTCCTCACCTAAAGGAAGATTTTTGATTTTTGCAAGAGGTCTTATGACTAAAATTGTCATCATCGGTGCGGGGATAGTGGGGGCCACCATTGCCTACGAATTAAGCGCCGTCGAAGGATTAGAAATTACCCTCATCGATGAAAAAAAACCGGGACAAGGAGCAACCGGGGCAGCTTTAGGGATTTTAATGGGTATTATCAGCCATAAAACTAAAGGTAGAGCCTGGAAATTGCGGCAAGAAAGTTTAAAACGTTACGAAACCCTCCTTCCTGAGTTAGAATCCCTTACTGGACTGACTATTCCCTGTAACCGTGATGGCATTGTCCTTCTGCGATCGAGTGCCGAAGACGAAGAAAATTGGCGCAAGTTAGCCCAAATACGCCAAGAACAGGGATATTGTCTAGAAATATGGGATAAAGAGACTTTAAACCAAAAATGTCCCCAAGTGGCCGAGCATCTCCAGGGTGCTATCTATTCTCCCAGTGATCGTCAAATTAACCCGGCCTTGCTCACGGAGGCTCTCGTCGCTGCTGCGGCAAGAAGGGGGGTTAAATGTCAATTTGGGTTAAAAGTTGAAAATTTCGGGAAGATAGAGCTTCAAGGCTCTAATTTGAGGCAATGCACCCACATTTATAGTTCTAATGGTATAGAGGAAAGCGACTTTTTGATTCTTTCTGCGGGAATTGGTTCCACTGCTTTAACCGAAACTCTTACCCATCCAGTGGAGATCCGACCGGTTTTAGGGCAAGCTTTACAGATAAAATTGACGCAAGCTTTAGAAAGTTCCGATTTTAAGCCGATTTTAACGGGAAATGACCTGCATATTCTGCCTTTGGCCGGAGCAGAATACTGGATTGGAGCAACGGTGGAATTTATGGACGAAAAGGGCGAAATTATCCCCGATACTGCCTTGCTAGAACAAATGTATCAAAAAGCGATCGCTTTTTGTCCCTCTTTGGCCGGGGGTGCGATCGTGCGTACTTGGTCCGGTAAGCGACCGCGACCAGAGAAAAAATCCGCTCCCATCATCGAATATTTGCCCGGATACGATAACGTTATTCTGGCCACGGGACACTACCGCAACGGGGTTTTATTGGCCCCTGCTACCGCTCAAATGGTCAGGGAAATGTTAAGTGATAAGTTAGGGTTTGCTGAAAAAGTTTGTTGATGGGGTTAGGCTTCGGCCGTGAGCTCAGCCGAACGGAGTCAGTATTCGGCTTTTTTCTCCCCTTTCCCCTCTCTACAATAATTACTCGCAGCCAGAAATACGTTGGGTTACTATCATACTTTGTGCTTTTTGTCAAAAAAACTTTTTTTTTGCAATAAAACTACATAAAAAAAAGATCATCGTTGTGGGTGAAATTGACTGATTTACCCGTCTTAATTAGGATTACCTTCTAGGTGTGGCAAGGTTTTCAACTATTGCTGCCCAAAAAAGCACAAAATAGCCCATTATGAAATTCTATCAAATCGCTGTAACCTTGATAACATCGTTGTTAAATAAAAATCTTTCTCAATTAATTCTTAAGAATTTATAAATATTGCGAAATGTTAATTTAAATATTCTCAAGTTTTTGCAGTCAATAAATAATTTTTGCTTATCTTTGTCGGAAAATA
>NZ_JADEXY010000089.1 GCF_015206885.1 Microcystis aeruginosa LEGE 91341
AGGCCCCCCCCTTATCAAGGGGGGCAGGGGGGATCGAACCTAAAATCTATCTTCAATTTAATTATAACCAGCTACTTAGCAGCTTGTTATCACCCTTCCAGAAGTCTAGGAAGAGCGATAACCCGAAACTCTCAACCACGGACAAAACCCTTTCAAGTCTATCAATGGCTAGGTGGGGTGAAAAGAATCAAACCCGACAGCAACCCCGAAAATCGTGTCAGAATAGATCAGTGTAGTCACTGATTATCTTTGAGAAAAATATTTATATGTTAGGACGGGACAACTACGATTTAATCATTGTCGGGGGCGGTATAGTCGGAACCACCCTAGCGGTGGCCTTAAAAAATACAGGATTAAATATCGCTATGATCGAGGAACGTCCCCTAGAGGTGGCCGCTTCCCGTCGTCAAGCTTATGCCCTCTCGCTGATGTCCAGCCGGATTTTTACAGGCTTGGGTATCTGGGATAAAATCTCGCCCAGTATCGGTAAATTTCGTCATATTCGCCTTTCTGATGCCGATTTTCCGATTTTTATCCCCTTTGTGGTCGATGAGCTAAAAACCGATTATTTGGGCTATGTGGGCGAACATCAAGTGATTTTAACCGCCCTCCACAATGCCAGCCAAGATTGCGATCGCATTGACTGGTTATCCCCTGCTAAAGTGTTAGAAGTGGAGTACGGAGCAGAAACAGCCACTGTCACCCTGGAAGAAGCCGGTCAAACCCGAAAAATCACCGCAAAATTAGTTATCGGGGCCGATGGAGCCAAATCCGCTATCCGGCAAGGGGCGCAAATTAAAACCAAAGGTTGGAAATATTGGCAATCTTGTGTCGCTTTCACCATTAAACATCAACTCGATCGCAACGATACCGCCTTTGAAAGATTTTGGCCCACCGGTCCGATGGGCATTTTACCGCTCCAGGGTAATCGCTGTCAGATCGTTTGGACAAATCCCCATGAAGAAGCGAAAAAACTGCAAGAAATGCCCGAAGCGGAATTTATCAACAAATTAGAAGCATATACGGGAGGATTACTCGGAAAAATAGCATTAGTTAGCCCCCGCGCTCTCTTTCCCGTACAGTTAATGCAGAGTGATACCTATGTTAAACCCCGACTGGCTTTAATTGGTGATGCCGCTCACTGTTGTCATCCCGTCGGTGGTCAAGGTTTAAATTTAGGCATTCGCGACGCAGCCGCTTTAGCGCAGGTATTAAAGGAAGCAGCGGAAAAGCAAGAGGATATAGGAGCGCTTTCTACCCTAAAATCCTACGAAAAATGGCGAAGATCCGAGAATTTAGCGATTTTAGGCTTCACAGATTTTCTAGATCGCCTGTTCTCCAATAACTGGCCGCCCATCGTTCTCATCCGTCGTCTCGGATTGGCAATTATGCGCGGTTTCCCCCCGTTGAAATTGTTTGCCCTGCAATTAATGACGGGATTAAAAGGACGTATTCCCCAATTAGCTAGATAGCTGGCCACTAATTCCAGGGATGGGGGAGAAAGGAAGAAAAAAAAGCTTGCAAAATGCTGCGATTATCGCTATGATAGTTAAGGTTCAATATCGGGGCGTAGCGCAGCTTGGTAGCGCACTACTTTGGGGTAGTAGGGGTCGTGGGTTCGAATCCCGCCGCTCCGATTGCAGAAAAACAGAGAGTGAGGTAGGGATGCACCTAATCCCTACCTTGTTCTGTTTACTCGTAATTTTCTTAATTTATCAGCGTTTCTGATCAAGTTAGTTCACCATTAGAATCACTACTCTAGGAGAAAATGTCTAATCAAATATCAGCTTATGGTTCCTGGAAATCACCGATTACCTCCGATCTAATTGTGGCAGCATCGATTAGTCTTGGTGGTGTAACTGTAGATGGAGAAGATATTTATTGGTTAGAAGGCAGACCACAGGAAAAGGGGCGAAATGTTTTAGTTAAATTAAACCCCGACGGCACAACTACAGACATCACTCCAGCACCTTTTAATGTGCGAACTCGTGTCCATGAATACGGGGGAGGTTCCTATCTAATTGTTGCTGGAATTATCTATTTTTGTAATTTTACTGACCAAAGAATTTATCGCCAAACTGCTGATGGTTTACCCCAACCTCTAACCCCAGAAAATTCCTGTCGTTATGCGGATTTAATTCTCGATAAATTTGGCAATCGTTTAATCTGTGTTTGTGAAGATCATAGCCAAAAAGATCGAGAACCAGTTAATAGTATTGTCAGCATCGATGTGGATACGGGAGAAATAGAAACTTTAGTATCTGGCGATGATTTTTATACCTCTCCTCGCTTGAGTGCCGATGGTTCTCGATTAGCTTGGATTAGTTGGAATCATCCTAATATGCCCTGGGATAGTTCTTTTCTCTGGGTAGCAGATATTAATAATCTTTATTTGACTAATATTCGGGTCATTGCTGGTGGTGAAAATGAGTCGGTATGTGAACCGCTATGGTCCGCCGATAAACAGTTATATTTTACCAGCGATCGCAATAATTTCTGGAACTTTTATTGCTTTAACCACGATGAACAAATCGAACCAGTTCTCGAACCGATAGAGGCTGAATTTGCCTATCCTCATTGGGTTTTTGGTTTATCTAACTATGGCTTTGCTGGGGAATCAAAGATTATTTGTAGCTATACAAAAGATGGTCGTTGGTATTTAGGAAGTATCGATACTGTTAATCGAGAATTCCAAGAAATTATCACTGATGATACTAACATTTCTTCCCTACAAGTTAGCGATAATAAAATAGTTTTTATTGGCGGTTCTTTCACGGAAGTAACAGCAGTTATCTCACTGGATTTAGCCACAGGAACGAGAGAAATTCTCAAATCTTCCAGTAATTTAACTATTTCTAGCGATTATTTCTCGATTCCGGAAATGCTCGCTTTTCCCACCAGTCAGGGACTAACTGCCTATGCTTGGTATTATCCCCCCAAAAACCCCGATTATACTGCCCCCAATGGCGAATTACCGCCCCTGTTAGTCAAAAGTCACGGTGGACCGACGGCTGCAGCTACCTCTAGTTTAAGTCTGCGGGTGCAATACTGGACCAGTCGCGGCTTTGGCTATCTAGATGTCAATTATGGTGGTAGTACGGGTTATGGTCGTCAATATCGTCAACGTTTGCAGGGAAATTGGGGAATTGTCGATGTGGAAGACTGCATCAACGGGGCAAAATATTTGGTTAATCAGGGATTAGTCGATGGGGAAAGATTGGCAATTTCTGGAGGCAGCGCCGGTGGTTATACAACTTTAGCAGCCCTAACTTTTCATGATACTTTTAAAGCAGGAGCTAGTTATTACGGAGTTAGTGATTTAGAGGTTTTAGCCACCGATACCCATAAATTCGAGTCGAGATATTTAGATAAATTGGTGGGACGTTATCCTCAAGAAAAGGAAATTTACTATCAGCGCTCGCCTATTCATTTTACCGCTCAGTTATCCTGTCCGGTGATCTTTTTCCAAGGATTAGAAGACCGAGTAGTTCCACCCAATCAAGCGGAAATGATGGTAGAAGCTTTAAAAGCAAAAGGTTTACCCGTTGCTTACGTTCCCTTTGCGGGAGAACAACATGGATTTCGTCAAGCTGAATCGATAAAACGAGCATTAGATGCAGAATTTTATTTTTATTCCCGTCTCTTTGGTTTTACTCCTGCCGACAATTTAGAACCCGTAGAAATTAAGTAATCGTACCAAATTAATTTACTAGGTCAGTAATCGGCCTATAAAATTGGGCGATTGTCAACAGCTTTTGAGATGCGCTTACCCTTTTCTAGGTTGACAGTGGTTGCTTGACCAAGAACAAAAGGTAAGGCAGCGTAGGATTATTTTTTAATGTAAATACGAACTCCTTGAACTTCATCAACTAGCCGATAATTTTCCTTGATAACCCTAGCAATTTCAGGAAAAACTTCGTGTCCCTGAATTTGTCTATCGGTAAAGAAAAACATTCTTGGAGCTACAGCATCAACAAATAACTTAGCATTAGAATTAATAAGATCTTCTGCGTATCTTTGCAGAAAATATTCTTGCAGTGAACCAGGTTTGATTTGCCAAACAGAAACACTATCTCTTATCGCCGGTACCAAACCCGTGTCAACATATAGCTCTGATGCCCATCCCCAGACAGCCATAGATTCACCAGGAGAAGCATACTTTAGAATATTTTTTGCGATTGGACTAAGATAATTTTTAGCAAATACTCTGCGATTATCGAGGTAAACATTATCTAATGTTATCATTGTGGCAACTTCTAAAAAACTACTAGCAACTGTAATAAAAATAACACCTGTTAAAAGAGATAACTTGAAGTTTGAAAGAGTTAATTGCGACATCTGTAAGACTTGTGCCAGTTCACCTAGAAAAACGCCGATGAGAAATCCACTAGGTATGATTAGAAACAGCAAATAATGAGTAAATCCGTTCCCTGGTCTAATAATTGAATAACTCGATGCGACCAAAATAAATAAACTGTAATAGACAAAACAAAATGTGTTAGACTTTTCTTGATTTAGGCTTAAGGAAAAACGCTTTATTATTAAAAATGGGACTCCTAATATCAAGACAATTGCTGTTAATAAAAATAATATCCTTGTATCTGGCACTACCCTTAACATCCAAAGAAATATGTTGATTTTTACGGAAAAGCTTAGTTGGTTTACGTTTCCTCCCAAACCATCTGTAGAATAAATCAATAAATTCTGTTCTATGTAAGATGTCCAGAAAGCATCATATATTGAGAAAATTGTTAGATATAGTACGACTAGAGCCGAGAACAACATTCCCCCAAGAAAGAAAGCAGCAAGACTCCTGATGAATTGACCTCTCGCTCTGCTTTTTAGCCAGAGTATGTGCAAAAATATACAAGCAATTGAGAAAGCTATAGGAACTGACTGAATTTTGGCAAAAGGAGTAAGTCCCAGGGTAAAACCCAAGGCAAATATCAGCCGATTAGGATTAGATGAATTACCAGCATAATATTTACAAACGATTAACAAAGCCACACTTAATATTGCCACCGAAAAATGTTCACTTGTATAATGCACATAGTCGAAAAATGTCATTAAGGCGACAGTTGTAACCACAGGAACTATTGCTAGGCGAGAAAGGCTCTTATCGTAGAGAGTGGATAAGGCATAATAAAGACAAATAATAGCAGCAATTATCATAATTAAGCCGATCACACGACTACTAGCATATTCAATTCTGAACCCGAAAAAAGCTGGCATAGTCAGAGGATAGACATTCAGCGGTCCAGATGAACCGGTATCTACCGCACGCCAGAAAACTGGATCCTTCAACAGTTTTATCGCACCTGCGGTAAACTGCGCCTCATCGGGATTTAGCATTGGTGGCAAGAAACCTGGCCAGCGTGCTGCTACAATAAAAGTCACTAAGGAGATAATAAATATTAGATTTGACAATAAAAATTTCTGGAGCTTACCCGTGGGAGTTCTCAGGAATATGAGAGGAGAAAAAGCGCAAAAAATGAAGATAATAAAAGTGACTATTACCGATATTCTGTAGATAATTGGCAAAGATTCAACACTTGCCAAGTTGCTCAGTAGCCACCACCGTAAATCAATTTGGTTATTTACCATTTTTTCACCTTTTAGGGATCAATATACAAGATACAAGGATTTTTTCTTTTAGACGATTTTGCAGATCATTGGGAAAGATTTTTAACTGCTTCTGCACCGGCTTAGGAATGATAACTTCGTAATTCACCAAGCTTGTTCAGAGGGAGCATCTCATTTCTACAAGTGAGTAATTAGGGTTTGCTGAATATTACTGGAAGCATTACTAGAAAGGAGTTTTGGTAATTTTTTAGCCAAAAAAGTCCCAGAAATAAACGTTGAGAAATCGATCTGAGGGACTCAAAATCCTTGCACTTTCATTCGACTCCCGACGACTGACTCCGTTCGGACTTCGGCGTGAGCTCAGTCGAACGCTGAGCTCACGGCCGAAGCCTAACCCCACCAACAAACTTTTTCAGCAAACGTTAATTATGGCTCTTCTGGAACTCTGGCAAAAATCTTACAGTCTCTCAAGTCTGGCTCTCTTATGGGGTAGGCCTTCAAGCGAGTGCTAACTGACAGAAACCCGAAATTTGAGTTTTTATTAGAAAAAAAGTTAGCGTTCGCTTGTCAAGCAAGGGTTTCAGAATCTAGATTCGGTCAGGGATTTGCGAAAGTCCCAGAAGAGCTTTATACTAAATGCTTTGAGTATAGGCTACTTGTGAGGACAGGCAAAAGGCAAGAGGCAAAAGCGGGAATAAATAATCAGTCTTTAATAACCAGATTTAGTATTATTTGCCCCGAACAACAGTAGATTTATTCTCCCCTAGTCCAGTGAAAAAGTGACAGTTAGGGGATAAAGCTCAAAAAGAATTGACTCATAACTGGAAACTGTCAACTTAAAACTTACATCTGATAACTGGTAACTGATAACTGAAATTAAACCACTTTAGCGATAGCAACTTCTAGCTTATCCATAGCCTCATCTACTTCTGTTTCCGAGACAATTAAAGGAGGTACAAAACGGAGAACTTTCGGACCTGCGGGAGCAATTAATAAACCCTCGGTCAAGGCTGCATTAACAATAGTAGATGAAACCAACTCACTTTCTGAATTAATTTCCAAACCATTAATTAAACCCCAACCGCGCACATCCACAAATAGATGGGGATATTGAGAAGCAATCACGCGTAAACGGCTGCGTAATTGTTCCCCTCGCTGCTGAACATTTTGCAGAATGTGATCCCGTTCAATGGTTTGTAATACTGTTAAAGCTGAGGCACAAGCGAAAGGATTACCCCCAAAGGTACTCGCATGACTACCCGGTTCAAACACATCACAGAATTTTTTGCACATCATCGCACCGATGGGAATACCCCCCGCTAAACCCTTGGCAGAAGTGAAAATATCTGGTTCTACTCCCAAATTCTCATAACCCCAGAGTTTACCAGTTCTTCCGACTCCCACCTGTACTTCATCAAAGACAAGCAAAATGTTATTTTCGTCGCAAATTTGCCGTAAACGTTGGAAATATTCGATATCTCCTGGACGAACTCCCCCTTCACCCTGCAGCGGTTCCAACATAATCGCAGCCACCCGACGATTACCCTCATCGAGATCAGCGATCGCATTTTCCACCGCTTCGATATCATTATAGGGAATATAGGCAAACCCCGGCATCAGGGGTTCAAAGTCTTTTTGGTACTTCGGTTGACCGGTTGCGGTGATGGTAGCTAAAGTCCGACCGTGAAAACTAGCGTGAGCAGTTAAAATAACTGGCTGTTCGAGGAAATCTAGCACCGTATGGGCATATTTCCGTACTAATTTAATGGCCGCTTCGTTCGCTTCTGCACCAGAATTACAGAAAAAGACTTTATCAGCGCAGGAATGATCGACAATCCATTTAGCTAGTTCTCCTTGTTCGGGAATATAGTATAAATTCGAGACATGATGGAGTTTTTGGATTTGCTGACTAACCACTTCAATTAAAGCGGGGTGCGCGTGACCGAGGGTACAGGTGGCAATTCCCGCAACAAAATCAAGGTATTGTTTCCCGGAAGTATCCCAGAGAAGACAGCCTAACCCTTTGGCGATCGCAATGGGAAAACGACCATAAGTATTCATCACATAGCTGTTAAAACTATCTGGATCGAAGGGTTGATTCGGGTTTAAATTGAGAGTGGGATCAACTAGGGTTGGTTCTAAAAGGGTTTCTGGACTCACTGGGGAACTCCTGCGCGATTAGACATAGGGGAAATTATAATCAAATCCGTCTGAGAAGGACGGGTTATTTAGATTAAAAACTGATTTCATTGTAAGTTACTAGACAATCTTAGGGGTGAATTTTGCTTGTCCATCAGTGAAGATAAATATCGTCGTCTGCGTCAGGAATTAATCGGGGGAATTTTTGCCCTGATCGTGGTGTTTTTGCTCGGTACGCTTTGGTATCATCTGATCGAGGGTTGGAGTTTGCTAGATTCGGCCTATATGACGATTAGTACCCTCGCTACCGTCGGTTTTGGCGAAATTAATCCCCTAGGTGAACGGGGACGACTATTCACGATGGTTTTGATTATCATGGGAGTAGTCAGCATCGGTTATATTGTTAATCGCTTGACCGAAGCTTTAATTCAAGGCTATTTTCAAGAGGGACTCAAACAGAGACAGGAGAAACGCTTGATCGATCGACTATCAGAACACTATATCATCTGTGGTTTAGGTCGCACAGGCAGACAGGTAGCGATCGAATTCTACGCAGAAAATATTCCTTTTGTAGTTATTGATACAGACCCCCTACAGGTAAATCGGGCCAAAGAATTAAATTATATTGTTGTTCAAGGAGATGCCACCTTAGATAAATCTTTACAAATGGCAGGAATTGAACGCGCTATTTGTATTGTGGCCGCTTTAACTTCCGATGCGGAGAATTTATATACAGTTTTGTCTGCTAAAACTCTTAATCCGAAAATTCGCGCCATTGCTAGGGCCAGTACCGAGGAAGCAGTACAAAAATTACAACGGGCCGGGGCCGATGCGGTGGTATCTCCCTATATTACCGGCGGGAGAAGATTAGCGGCCGCAGCCCTACGACCCCAGGTGATGGATTTTGTGGATGGGATTTTAACTGGAACCGATCGATCGTTTTATATGGAGGAATTTCTAATCGATCCGAGGACTTGTCCCTGTGTCGGTTTAAGTCTTAGTCAAGCACATTTAAGATCTCGATCGGGGGCCTTAGTTTTGGCTATACGTCGCGCTGATGGTACGCTAATCGGGGGACCCACTGGTGATACAGAATTAATGGCCGGGGATTTATTAATTTGTATGGGAACGGCCGAACAATTACGCAGTTTAACTCAGATTTTAATCCCCATGCGATCGGATGGTTTACGTTTACCGAAGCATTAGTTAAAGAATCGATAAAAAATCTACTGGTAGCATTGCGGGAACAGGGGAAACAGCAAAATCTCTTAGGTTTCGCGTTATGATTATTTCTAGCTTTTCCGATTCAGCAACGGCACTGGTAACGGCATCTTCAAAATCTTTCATCTGACTTGCCAATGCTTGCCTAATTATTGCATCTGTCACCCTAGCAACTTGCAAATTCTCTAGAAGACTTATAGTCATTTCAATTAAGATTGAGAATATCAATCTCAGAGTTCATAAGGATTTTGTCCGTCTAGACTGTATCAGACTTATCTGAAATGACTATATCACCAATTTTCTTGAGCTTTCCCTTCCGTTTTGTTTAGACAAAATATAATAAATATTAGTGACAGCATGACCAGAAATATATCCTTGAGTTCTACCTGTCTTAACTGTATTTAATGCTTGTACAGATCCTTGAAAATGTGGTTCACGCTTACCCAAAACATCTAGCAATACATCACTGTCGAATAAGACTCGTTTCACCGATACTTCTCCACTAAATAATCAATATATGATTCTTTTGGGTCTTCTGATCCTAAATCAACAACCCCCACTAAGTTTCTTGTCCAAGGATCAAGATCGCTTAAATCATCTGTTAGGGAATGAGAGGTAGTTTCTGAAGATACATTCTTAGTATTAAATCGCTCTTCAATTCTGAAAATTATTAAACTATAATAGGCTCTCAGTTGGGTGACTAAAGATTTGTCAGTATCTTGGAAATATTCGGTTATAGTACGATTAGAAATCGATAGAGTATTTTTAGCTCCCTTGTAAATTTGCTCTAGTTCTGAATCGGCAAACATATCAATAAACACATCTATCGTTTCTGAGAGAAGGCGTGAACCTTCCACTACTCTGATTAAATCGGCTTTTTCCTCACCAGTCTTTCCCTCATTGATCTGAGCAAGGCCGATAAATAATTTAGCATAGGCAGTTACTCTATCGGTAAATTCATTGATAATCTCAATCAAATTTATTGCCGAACCCTCATTCTTATAGTGTTCCCATACCTGAAACCATAATTCATCAATTTGACAAAATATATCGGCTCTTGCTTGATAAGTTTTAGAGTTATCCTTAACTTGCTCAAATAAAATTTGAGTTTCTTGTAGTAAATTATCCAGTATGATTCGATCAGAATCGGTGGCAATCTGATTGAGTTTATCTGTAATATCTTGCAGATTTTCTAACAAAAATTGTCCTAAATTTTCCCGTTCGACTGAAGTTTGCAGACTATTCATCGTATTTACCTCTCCTAAAACGGCTCTTCTAGGTTCTGTGTGATAAGTTTAACTTACATAGGATCGATTAATCTTTGTGTCCTTTGTGTCTTTGTGGTTCGTTCCACCCCCTCGCTAGGAGGAATGTATCTTAGAATACACTTTACCCACCAAATCCAAGAGAGCCTGAATACTGACTTGGAAACTACTGGCTCCTTAATCCTCAATCTATCAGCCTTGCAGCTTACTTAGATAATTTGTACTATAGAGTTCTGGCATAATTAATTTTTGAGAGTTCAAAAATGAGTCCAAATCCCAATTCTTCCCCGCGATCACTGCAGCCGCTGCCGGTTCCCTCCATCCCGATACCTCCCTCGGAGTTAATCAAAGGAGCCACACCAGAGATAAATCAAGAAATGACCAAAAAGGTGGCGACGCAGGCCAAACAAGTGCCTAATATGCCGCAAAATAGTCAAATATCGCCACCACGTTCTTCCCACAGTCGCGCCTCCAACCAACCCACCTTAGAATATTTGATCCAGTTTGCCTTTGATCGGGGTTATTCGGACGTTCACCTGGGGGTTGGAGAACAACCCCGGATGCGGGATCGTGGCGAAATGATTATTCTCGACTATCCTGAAATTGACATCAACACTTTTTATAGTTGGTTACGCGAAATCCTCGGTGAAGAAGAAATCCTTCGCTTTAAAAAAGACCTAGAATTTGACGGTGCGACTCAGTACGAATTCGCTAGAGCGCGGATTAATATCTTTGAAAGTCTGCGCGGTCCGGGGATGGTTTTGCGTCTGATTCCCATGAAAATCCCCACTATGGAACAATTGCGCTTACCGATGGTCTTCCGGGATGTGTGCGATGTGCAGAAGGGATTGATTTTAATCACCGGTCCGACGGGTTCTGGGAAATCCACCACCCTAGCAGCCATGATCGATTACATCAATAAAGAACACCCCAAACATATTATCACCATCGAAGACCCGATCGAATTTGTCCATAAAAGTCGTCGCAGTTTAATCAAACAACGGGAAGTGGGAATACACACCCATGAGTTCGATAATGCCCTAAAAGCCTGTTTGCGGGAAGACCCAGATATTATTCTGGTGGGGGAGATGCGGGACAAAGCCACCGTTAATACTGCCCTGAAAGCTGCCCAAACCGGTCACTTAGTCCTGGGAACCCTGCACACCAACAGTGCTGTAAAAACCCTTGACCGGATTTTAACTCTTTATGGTGCCGAGGAACGGGAATCGCCGCGGCTGGCGATCGCAGAATCTTTGGTTTGTATTATCTCCCAGGGTTTATGTCGCAGCACCGACGGCAAACGGACCGCTTTTTACGATATTCTCGTCAATACAGAGGCCGTCAAAGATTACATTCGCAACGGCAAAAATGACGAAATTATCGAATTAATGAGAGACGGCGAATACCACGGCATGATTACCACTAATCAATCCCTGTTTAACCTCTATCAAGAGGGACGGATTACCGAGGGGGCAGCTATGGCCATGTCCCCGGTCCCCAATGAACTGGCGATGATGCTGCGGGGTAGAATCTAGAAAAACCCTGAAGGAAATTCTTCAGGGATCAAGAGTTTAGTAGGCTAGAAAAATAGAAGCTCCTACTTATTCTCTAGGGGAACCCCTCAAGTGACCACTTCCGCGATTGTGTTGCCCGATATTTTTAAAGGCATCGCCCTGTTTACCCCCGGGGGCGATCTAATTTACTGTATCGATCCTGATAAACAAACTCATTGGCATCTGAATCTCTGCGCTGCTCTCCAGTCCGCTTTAGGGTTGCCAGAACCCCCCCATTTTTTAGTTCCTAGTTTTACCGCTACCATCGATCGCTGGCGAGATCCCTACAGTCACCGTATTCATACTAGAGCCGAAGTCTATCCCCTTGTCCGTCGCTATCAGCCTTTATTAAATGCTATTTTCGCCACGGACGATCAAGCTTGGTTTACTGTACCCTGGCAGGAACAATCCTCTAATCCCACTATCTTAGAAACCTATCGTCAGCAGTTTCCCCAACTTTGGCAATCCCACGATCTGATTCTCCGTTATCAGGAGCGCCCCCCAACCACTTCAGGGATTAATCCTGACTCTGACTATAGTAATCCTAGTCCCAAGGGTTATGTTTTGCGGTTATTTGTCTCTGGTAATAATGCCAATACTAAACACACCCTAGAATCGATCCATCAGCTTCTAGAACGAGAATTACACCATCCCTATACCCTGAAAGTGATCGATATCTCTAAACATCCAGAACAAGCGGAATCCAATCATGTCTCTGCTATTCCCACTTTAGTCCGGGTTTGGCCGCAACCGGTGAAACGCATAATCGGCGAATTTGAGGATTTACCGCGAGTATTACAGATTATCGCCACCGCTTAGGGTTTAAAGACTTCTGACTCGATACCTCGCCACCATTCGCCCAATTTCATTAAGTCTTGCTGAATATCATCCAATTCTTGGATATATTCCTGTTGGGAAAGACTGGCGCGACGTTCTTGCAGTTTTTGGAGACGTAATTGCACCAACAGCCAAGGCTTAGAAATACCGTTATTTTCTTCAATATAGCGAGCAATATCTTGACTATCCATAGTTTTCTACTGTTATTATCCCATATTTTGTCAAATTAACCCGAGACTCCTTTTTTTACTTGCAGAAGATTATGTTTGATTTTAGCCACTATTACCCCTACGCCGAATTAGTTTCTTTCCTCAAAAACCTAGCTTCATCCTATCCTAATTTAATTAGCCTCACCTCGATCGGTAAAAGCTACGAAAATCGAGATATCTGGTTAACTACCCTCACAAATCAAGCCACAGGCCCCTATTTAGAAAAACCGGCCTATTGGATCGATGCTAACACCCACGCGGGGGAAGTAACAGGCTCTGCCGTGGCTCTCTACACTATCTCCCATCTTTTGCACCAATACGGTCATAATCCCCAAATTACCAGACTTCTTGACCATTACACTGTCTATATTTTGCCGCGATTAGCCGTGGATGGAGCGGAAAAATATCTCACTACTCCCTATCTGTTACGATCGAGTATTCGCCCCTATCCCCACAGGGATGAGAAACCGGGGCTATATCCTGAAGATATTAACGGCGATGGTTTAATCCTACAAATGCGCCAAAAAGATACCTGTGGCGCTTGGAAAATTTCTGACCAAGATCCTCGCATTATGGTGCGTCGCGAACCAGAGGAATTTGAAGGAACTTTTTACACTTTGCTCACCGAAGGTTTAATCCGCGATTACGATGGCTATAATTTTACCACTGCCCCCACCCTAGAGGGCCTGGATTTTAACCGCAATTACCCCGTTTATTGGGTTCCTGAAGGGGAACAACAGGGGGCTGGAGATTTTCCTTTTTCCGAGCCAGAAACCCGTGCAGAAGCCGAATTTTGGGCAAATAACACCAATATTAATGGCTTCGTTACCTATCATACCTATTCGGCAGTAATGTTGCGTCCCTATAGCACCCATCCCGATGAATATTTCCCCGTGGAAGACTTAGAAATGTATAAATATATTGCTGATAAGGGAAAAGCAATGACTGGTTATGAATGCGTTTCTGTCTATCACGGTTTTCGTGATCATCCCAAAGAAGTGACTAACGGTGCCATGGATGATTACGGTTACGATCATTTTGGTTGGTATGGTTTTACGGTGGAGTTATGGGATGCACCCACCCAAGCAGGAGTAAAAAAAGATGATTATATTCAATGGTTTCGCTGGCATCCTTTTGAAGATGAATTGAAGTTACAGCGTTGGAATGATGAGAATTTAGCGGGAAAGGGTTTTATTAATTGGCAAAGTTTTGATCATCCCCAATTGGGAGAGGTGGAAATTGGCGGTTGGGACTTTAAAAATGTCTGGCAAAATGCCCCAGAAAAGTATTTACCAGATTTATGTGAGCAACAATGTCAGTTTACTATTGCCCATGCTTTAATGTCACCTCTTTTAGCTATCTCTCGTCTTGATCTTAAGTCGGAGGGCAATGGCATTTATCATCTGGTTTTACAGTTAGAAAATCAGGGATTTTTACCCACTTATACCAGTAAAAAAGCACTGGAAAGAAAGAGCGTTCGTCCCATTCAAGTCAAGTTAAATTTAGCCGATGAGGTAAGTTTAATAGTGGGAAAATTAGAGCAGGAAATCGGTCACTTAGAAGGGCGATCAAATAAAGTATATAGTAGTCTCGCTCACGGTTTAGATTATCGCTGTACGGTGGAATGGGTAATTAAGGGAGTTTCTGGTCAAGAAATCGAGATTATCGCTATAGCTGAAAGAGCCGGAACAGTCAGACAAAAAGTGATTTTATAGAGCTATTTGGTTCGATAAAATTGTTAAATAAGTCTCGTGGGATTCCGTGGGTAAAACTCGCAATTTTTGGCTACGAAGATCCGGTTTTAATCCCAAAGCTTCTAAAGGAATTACTCCTAATAAATTGTTTTGACCTCCGGGTAATTCCAAACATTCAAAAGTCCCCTCCCGTCCCGCGATAATCAAGGTAGCATCGCGAAAAATTCTCGCTTTTCCTATGCCTTTAGCCGTAGCCACATCTACTTCTTTTAAAAGCTGTAAACCCAAGCGGGAGATTACTTCTGGCACCAGACAAAGAGTAGTTGCTCCCGTATCTACCAAGACATTTTCTAGGGTAAGAGAGCGAATTTGATCCGGAGAAATCACAGCCGCTGCTGCTAAAATTTGATCGGCGCGATTGATAACTGTAATGCTGGTGTAGATTTTGCCCATATCTTCTGTAATAATCGCTGGATCAACCATAATACTACCCTCAATTCTACCCCTAAATTATACCAGAATAATTGCCAAAAAATTGTCTAGTAATTTTAATTATTAATCCGGCCGTCTGGCATAATTGCACCGCAGAAGTTAACTCCCATCAGATTAGCACTCATTAACTCAGCACCAGTTAGATCCGCATTACTTAAATCAGCACCAGTGAGATTTGCTCTAGCAAAGAAAGCATTGATTAAATCCGCTTCCCTAAGATTAACTCCTGAAAGATTAGCCCTTCTTAAGTCAGCATGATTCATTCTTGCAGCTTGAAAATTAGCTTGACTAAGATTAGCTCGATCGAATTTTATGTGAGTCATAATTGCACTATGGAAATTTGCACGTATTGCTTCCGTATCGCTCATTTTTGACCGCACTAAATTGGCTCCTGCTAGATTTGCTCCCACTAAAGACACCCCGACTAAATTGGCATCAGTGAGTAAAGCTCCTTGTAGATTAGCATTAGTTAAATCCGCATTTCTGATGTCAACATTGCACAAATTAGCCTCCTTTAAATTGGCTCCTACTAGATTAGCTCGCACGAGATTAACCCCTCTCATATTAGCCCCTTGCAGGTCGGCGCGATAGAGATTAGCTCCTTGTAAATTAGTGTTACAATTTTTATTTTGCCGACGCATATTTGCTCCCCGCAAACAAGCACCAGTGAGGTTAGCACTACTTAAATCAGCCCCCCGTAAATCTGCCCCGATTAAGTTAGCATCAAGTAGAATAGCTAGGGTTATATCAGTATCACAAAGATTAGCTCCTTGTAGCAGCGCTCCGTGTAAATTGGCACTGCGTAAATCTGCCCTATTTAAGTCAGCTTGGTTGAGACTAGCACCGCTTAAATTAGCCGCCACGAGATTAGCTTGAGCGAGATTAGCCCGGTTAAGATAGGTAAAGAGGAGATTGGCTCCGTGCAGATCTGCTCCATTTAAAACAATGCCAATCAAGTCAGCACCAACTAAATTAACTCCTGGTAATTTTAAGCCACTAAATTGAGTTTCTCCCTCGGCATAACGTGCAATTAATTCGGTGGGTTTCATAGATAGAATATTCAGAGAAATTGGGGTAAAAAATTAAAAAAATTTTTGCAAAGCTTGCACCAGAATACCAGCGGTTTGAACGTTAGCATCCCTATCCATTTGGGTTTGAGCAATATGATATAGTTGAATTTCGATATCCTTGATAGATTTCCCACTTTCGATCAGTTTTTGTAGTAAATCTTCCAGGGTATAACTTCGCAGGGTTAACCAATCTTGACTGTTCTGATCCCAAGGATAAAATAGCAGCGAGAAAATTAATATTTTGGCTCGTAAAGGATTAGCATAACGCAAAATTTCTAAACGAATTTCAAAGGGGTCATAGTCAGAAATTTGTGAGGAATTACTGGGGTTATTGTTTAAGAAAGCTGGCTTGGGCAATTCCATTCTCGAAGAGGCAAAATCCACAGGTTTACTTCTAGAGGAAGAGAAAGATGAAGTTTTAGCCGAAGAATCACAATCATCATTTAGATGAACCATTTGATCACTAAAGATTTGACTTTTTGACTCATTATCCTCTTCTTTGTAATCGTTATTAGTATCGTAGAGAGGCTCTAGCTGGGTAAGAATAATCTCAGCTAGGGACAGGTATAGAGCTTTTTTATTAATATTTTCGGCAACTTGTTTGAGAGTTTGTTGCAAGCTTAAGAAATTAGGATTGTTTTGCCTAAGTTCTAAAATAATATTTTTTAAGCCATAATTATTAATCACCGATAGATCATTTTCCCAACGATTTTTACAGGCGGCAAACATTAATTTTTGCATTCTCTCCGTCTCTAGATGATTTCCTAGGCTATTAACCACCTGTCTTAGGCAATTATCTTCCCCGTTGTTGACAGCATTATTAACGTCGGTAAACCTAGGGTTAACTGCTGGTTCTAATGGTGATAATTGGGTGTCATAGGCGGCAATATCACTATATAATTTACTGATTTGCTCAATAATAACCGTGGCTACTTCCGCATAAACTTCAGGACGATTTAGGGTTTTAACTAATTTATAAACAGAAAAAGTTAATTGTTCCTTACTGGTTTTGAGTTGCACTAACTCCCTGACCAAGTCTTCCATCGCCACACCGTCTAAAATATTAGGAGCATTTTCCCAATATTTTTTACAGATATAAAAGATTAATTTTTTGATCCGTAATTTTTCTTCGTGGCTGTCGAGATAGCGAACTACCTGATTAAAAACGTCACTGGACAATTGCATAGTAACCCCTGATCCGAGAAAGTCGCCCACCCTCGCACACCTCTACTATGAGGTTATGCTATTGGTCTCTCGCAAGTTAGCTTGCCGGAATATATAAGTTATTTCGGCTCTTCTGGCGCTCGAAGATATTCTAGCCTAAAAGCGTGCAGCTATTGAGTTCGGTTTGCTACATTTGGTCCCTAAAATTAGCAAAAGATTATTTTTTTGCCTTTCTCGTTTTTAGTACAAATGTTCGAGCAAAATCGGAGTAAAGTCTTTAAGTTTAGGCGATCGATGCTCGATAGGGTTAGAGTAATCAGGGAGAAACTGATTTATCGAGAGGCCATATCATCCCATGCTAGAACTCTATCAATTTGAACTATCTGCCTATTGCGAGAAAGTTCGTCTCATCCTCGACTATAAAGGACTTGCCTATAAAAAAAGGGACGTGGTGCCAGGGGTAGGACAATTGGAATTATTCCGTCTTTCCGGACAGCGCCAGGTCCCGGTCCTCAAGGATGGTGATACCTATATTGCCGACTCGACGGAGATTGCTTTTTATCTCGATCGCAAGTATCCTGAAAAACCAATTATCCCTACAGATCCCCTCCAACGGGGTCAATGTTTATTAATCGAAGAATGGGCCGATGAATCCCTGGGATTAAAAGGAAGAACCGCGTTTCTCGGCGCTTTTGCCCAAAATCAAAACTTTCGTACCGCTTTTTTACCCCGGGAAACTCCCGATTTTATGCGCTTGTTGCTGGGTTCCTTGCCGGGGGAATTAATTGATATTTTTGGGACGGGTGTAGGTCTGGGAAAAGATGCTATCAATACCGCTAAAAAAGGGCTACAACAGGACTTGGAGGCTTTAAACCTCATTTTAGCCAATCGTCCCTATTTAGTCGGGGATCAGCCCACTTTAGCCGATTTAGCCGTGGCGGGATTAAGTGTACTGCTTCAGTTTCCCCAGGGTTCCTATCTCAACTTACCCCCGGAATTGCAAGGCAAGGGGATTCCGGGGTTAGCTGATAATAGCGCCTACGAGGGCTTTTTTGTCTGGCGCGACCGTCTTTATAGTCAATACCGTCAAACTATTACCCCCGGAAGTTCCACCCCTCCCATCGATTCCCCCACCTCCATCCAGATCGAATAGCAGAGCTTGACTAGGTTGTGGGGTGTAGGGTGTAGGGTGTGGGG
>NZ_JADEXY010000090.1 GCF_015206885.1 Microcystis aeruginosa LEGE 91341
CCCACTCCCCCTACACCCTACACCCCACTTCCCCATCACCCCAAACCCTCAAAATTCCCTAATTTTCCCGACTGTTGGACTATTTACTCCCTAAGATAGAGACTCGTGTAAACAAATTTAATTAAAATCGCAAAAAACCTGAAAAAATACTAAAATGTGATTAAGAATGTTATTTTTAGCCTTGTAAGGCTAAATCTTTCTCGATAACATTGTAATCATACCTCCACACTCTTTTGTACAAAGGACTACACCTTTGTTAACTTATGGATATACAACTGATCAACATCGGCTTCGGTAATATTGTTTCCGCTAATCGGGTTATCGCCATCGTTAGCCCAGAATCGGCTCCTATCAAACGCATCATCAGTGATGCTCGGGATAAAGGCTGTTTAATCGATGCTACCTATGGAAGACGGACTCGTGCGGTGATCATCACTGATTCTAGTCATGTGGTGCTGTCGGCCATTCAACCGGAAACCGTGGCTCACCGTTTCGTGGTCAACAAGGAAGCCCCTGTTAATAGTAGCAACTAAGTTATTAACCCCATGCAACCCGGTCAATTAATTGTCATTACCGGCCCTAGCGGTGTGGGCAAGGGTACGCTAGTCCGGCATTTACTAACTCGTTTCCCTAACCTCTACCTGTCCGTATCCGCTACTACGCGCCCACCTCGACCGGGTGAAATTGAGGGGGAAGATTACTACTTTCTCGACCGTCCCAGTTTCGAGGAGAAAATGGCAGCGGGACAATTTCTCGAATCGGCCGAATACGCGGGCAACTACTATGGAACACCCCAATCAGCGATCGCTGCTCAATTAGCGGCAGGCCAGACCGTAATTCTAGAAATCGAATTAGAGGGGGCCAGACAGGTCTGTCAAAGCTTCCCCGAAGCGAGGAGAATCTTTATCCTACCCCCCAGTTTCGAGGAATTAGAACGTCGTTTGCGCGACCGGGGCAAAGATAGCGAAACAGCGATCGCCCGTCGTCTGGAACGCGCCCGAGAAGAATTGGCCGCCAGTGAGGAATTCCCCTATCAAATCGTCAACGATGACCTAGAAACCGCTCTAGATGTCATCGAGAAGATTATTTTTAGCCGTTAGCCGTTAGCCGTTAGGGTGTTGGGGTTTTAGGGTGTTGGGGTTTTAGTCGAAATTCCCCAATTCCCCACTTCCCAATTCATAATTCATAATTCATAATTCATAATTTCCCGAATCCCTATCCCCCATTCCCTAAGTTACAATCAAAAAACCAACCGCAGCAGCAAGACAAGAAAGCGCAATGATTCCTACCGTTATTGAAACCACAGGCCGGGGCGAACGCGCCTTCGATATCTACTCCCGACTACTCCGGGAAAGAATCGTCTTTTTGGGACAAGAAGTAACCAGCGACCTGGCTAACCTAATCGTCGCCCAATTACTCTTTCTAGAAGCAGAAGACCCCGAAAAAGATATTTACTTGTATATCAACTCCCCCGGTGGTTCGGTTTCGGCCGGATTAGGGATTTTTGACACCATGAATCAAATCCGTCCCGATGTCAGCACCATTTGTATTGGTTTAGCCGCCAGTATGGGGGCTTTTCTCCTCAGCGCCGGCAAACCGGGCAAAAGAATGAGCCTACCCAACTCGCGGATCATGATTCACCAACCCCTCGGCGGCGCCCAAGGTCAGGCCACCGATATCGAAATTCAGGCCAAAGAAATTCTCTATCTCAAACAATTACTCAATCAACACCTAGCTAGTCATACTGGTAAACCTCTCGACCTCATCGCCGAGGATACGGAAAGGGATTTCTTTATGTCCGCCGAAGAGGCTCTAGACTATGGTTTAATCGATCAGGTGATCGATCGCAGTCCTTCCGCTTCCAACCCTCCCCAGTAAATAATCATGATCGGGTAGGCCCTGTCTACCCAAATTTTTGTAAATATTTAGTAAGCAGAAGTTAATCATCGATCATCGTTATTAATCTTAAGTAACAGTGAAAAGTTCTAGCGGATTGGGTTAAGATCGAGACGTAACCCGAAAAAATTGCAACAGGAATCGGTAGAAACACCCGGTGGGTTATTAACGGAAATTTTTTTACTGGCAATCCCTATGAACTATCATCCGCCCTCACAGCCCCTGCCCGCCCCCTGTATTATTGACTCTGGCGTGGTCATCGCTAAAGAAGATATGCGTCGTCTCCTCGATGATATCGGACGAGTTCGCTACATCCATAGTCTCGAAGGGGTGATTCAGAGTGAAGGGGAGGGATGGATAGTGGAAGTTTTCGCCGATTATCAGCAAAGCACCCTAGTCGCTAACTACAGTCTTTATCTGAATACCTATAGCTTCGATTATCTGCGTTTAACCCGCTCTCCTGACGGTGAAACCTATTTTGATCTGATCCAAGACAATCGGCAATTACGGCTGATTCCCCTGAGTAATCCACTGCAAGACCCCGATGCGAAAGCCCGTCTCAATGCTGATACCCTCGAAGCCATGGTTACTCAGGTACTTTCTGCTAAGTGGGATGTGCAGTTTGAAGACGAAGACGACAACGACTGCCCCTTTTAGGCAGTGAGCAGAAATACTGGTTACTAATAACAAGGGCCGATTTTTCGGTAGGAGAATTGCCAGATTCTGTCTTTTGCCTCTTGCCTTCAGAAGCTGATAACTGATAACTGATAACTGATAACTGAAACAGTGGGATTTTCCTTTGAATTAATCGCCCAGTGTCCCCAAACTGGTGCGCGGGTTGGGGTTTGGCATACTCCCCACGGACCGGTAGAAACACCCCGTTTTATGCCCGTGGGAACTTTGGCCACGGTGAAAGGTTTGACCCCTGCTCAAATCGCCAGCACGGGGGCGCAAATGATTCTCGCTAATACCTATCACCTGCATCTGCAGCCCGGAGAAAGTATTATCGAGAGAGCGGGAGGTTTACACGATTTTATGGCATGGAATCAGCCAATATTAACAGATTCGGGTGGATTTCAGGTGTTTAGCCTGAGTCAACTGCGGCAAATTAAAGAATCGGGAGTCACCTTTCGATCGCCCCGGGACGGTAGAATAATCGAAATTACGCCAGAAAAATCGATTCAGATTCAAAATGCCCTCGGTGCTGATGTGATTATGGCCTTCGATGAATGTCCCCCCACGGGAGTCAGTCATGAGACCATGAAGGCATCCATAGAACGCACCTATCGCTGGTTAGAGCGCTGTCTGACGGCCCATCAACGACCTCAAGAACAGGCTTTATTCGCCATAGTACAAGGGGGAATTTATGAGGATTTACGGGCAGCGGCGGCGGAATCTTTAGTAAAACTCGATTTACCCGGTTATGCTATCGGTGGCGTGAGTGTGGGGGAAGAAACGAGCCTAATTCATCGCATTGTCCAGATAACTGCCCCTTTACTCCCCGAAAATAAACCCCGTTATCTGATGGGAGTGGGAACCTATCGAGAAATGGCCAAGGCGATCGCTAGTGGCATAGATCTGTTTGATTGTGTCATTCCCACCCGTTTTGGTCGCCATGGCACAGCTTTGGTGCGGGGAGAGCGTTGGAACCTCAAAAATGCCCGTTTTAAGGAGGATTTCGCCCCTTTAGACGAGACTTGTGCCTGTTACACCTGTCAACACTTTAGCCGTGCCTATCTGAATCATTTAATTAAATCGGGGGAAATGTTGGGTTATATTCTCTTATCTCTGCACAATATCGCCGAATTAATTAGATTTACCCGTGAAATTCGTCAATCTATCCTGGGGGGGACTTTTGCCCAAGATTTTGCCCCTTGGCTTGAGGATGCCGTAGATGTTACCCCAACGTGATAGAATTTCAGGAAACGTTTTAAAATTTTCTTGTCAAGGTAGATAGAGAGATGGAAACTGCACTTTTGTTCGCCAAATTGCCAGAAGCATACCAAATTTTCGACCCCTTAGTCGATGTCCTGCCCCTGATTCCCCTATTTTTCCTCTTGCTGGCCTTTGTTTGGCAAGCATCCGTCGGTTTTAAATAAATCGACCCTTAATTATCAGTTATCAGTGATCAGTTATCAGATGTGATTTTTAAGTGAAATGACATCTTTTCACTGATTACTGGTTACTGTTTACTGAAAAAGCTTCCCAGATTAAAACAAAGTCCCGGTTAAATCAGCACCGGTTAAGTCCACATCTTCTAAAATTGCCCCGCGCAAATCCGCATAACTGAGATCCGCACCCCGGAAACTGGCCCCGGTGAGATCGGTGATAAATCCGTCTCTTTCGGGACTAGCACGAAAATTAACCCGGCAAAGTCGGCAATTGGCGAAATTAGCCCGATATAACAGGGAACCGCTCAGATTAGCATAGTTGAGATCGGCTCCGCAAAAGTTAGTTTTGCCTAAGTCGGTGCGTTGGTCGGAAGTGGAGCGAAAATCCGTATCAATTAATACGGCCTGCTGGAGATTAGCACTGTTGAGATTAACACCGTTTAAGACGGCTTTGGTTAAATAAGCGGCTTCTAAATTGGCTTCGATCAGATTAGCTCCGCTTAAGTCCGCATCGCGTAAACAAGCTCGATAAAAATCCACTTGACTTAAATCTGCTCCCCAGAGAATCGCCTCACTTAAATCCGCTTCTCTCAGCAGCGATCGCGCGAGGCGTATTTTTCCTAACCGGGCCTGTCGCAGATCAGCACGGCAAAAATTGACTCCTGGGAGGGAAATATTAGTTAAGTCGCCTTCCCGTAGATTAATCCCCCGAAAATCTCTTTCTCCCTCCCGATAGCGTTGACAAAGTTCTTTTAGGAGCATGGAAATTTTTCCGTATCATAATTGAGGCAAAATGTCAAGGGTTTAGTGATTTTTATTTAGGGAGATGGAAAGCCGGCAGACTCTCAAATTCCCGGGCCCGTTGACGCATTTGCTGACTAATGCGATCGCAAACCACCTGACAGAGATCATAGATGACGGGGTCGGTAATTTGATAGTAAACGCTGACTCCTTGGGGTTGCCGCGAGATAATTCCCGCTTGGGTTAAAGCTTTCAGGTGTTTGGAGAGATTGGCCTGACCTAGTCCGGTAGCTTCAGCGATTTCTTTACCATTCATTGCACCTAATTGCAAGCAACTGAGAATTTGTAGGCGACTGACTTCCGACAGGACCTTGAAATAGTCCGCCACCGAAGCGAGGACGACGCTAGAGGTTTGGGGGGAGAAACTGTCTAACATAGGTGGGTAATAAAGTGACCAGTTAAAAAGGCTGACAATAGGTGATCGTTTAAAACTTTATAACTATTGACTACTATAGTTTAACTGGAAAGGTAACTAGAGTCTAGTCGGCAAACTCGATCGAGAGCGGTAAAATCTTTTCCATGAAGATTTGCACATCTGCCTTAGTCATGGTACTAAGGGCATAACCTTGATAGAGATAGCCAACTCGATCAAAGTGTGTAGTCTAAATTGTCTAATTGCCAGATATTATATAGCGTTTCCTGTTCGCAAGAGGTACATTATCGATATTGAAAAGCTTAATCAGCAAAGGTTTAACTGTGCCACACAGGTATGAGAAACGCTATAGTCATTTCAGATAAGTCTGATACAGACTAGACCGATAAAACCCTTATGAACTCTGGCATTGATATTCTCAATCTTAATTGAAATGACTATAAAAGTCATAACTGTAGGTTTTCCTTCGAGGCTTTCCTTTAATTTTAGGGGATTAGCTGACCGACAGCCAAACTGACGCTAAAATAGTCTTTGCTGTCTGGGGTTGTTGCTTGCTCCTGACGGTGGTTGTAACCGGTAACTGAACATGACTTCGATTCGTCAACTGCATCAACAACTCGTTAATAAAGAAAAAACAGCCGTCGAAATCGCCACAGAATTTATCGCTCGTATTCAAGCGATCGAACCACAAGTAAAAAGCTTTCTCCATTTAACCCCGGATTTAGCCCTCGCACAAGCCCAAAAAGTGGACGAGAAAATAGCTAGAGGTGAATCTCTGCATCCCTTGGCAGGTATTCCCATCGCATTAAAAGATAATCTCTGCACCAAAGGTATCCCCACCACCTGCGCTTCTCGGATTTTAGAGAATTTTGTCCCCCCCTACGAGTCCACCGTTACCCAAAAATTACGAGATTTAGGGGCAGTTATCGTCGGTAAAACCAATTTAGACGAGTTTGCCATGGGTAGTTCCACGGAAAACTCTGGTTATCACGTTACTGCTAATCCTTGGGACTTATCCCGGGTGCCGGGGGGATCTTCCGGGGGTTCAGCTGCGGCTGTGGCCGCTCAAGAATGCGTGATTGCCCTAGGATCGGATACGGGTGGATCAATTCGTCAACCAGCTTCATTTTGTGGCGTTGTTGGGTTAAAACCGACCTATGGCTTAGTTTCTCGCTTTGGTTTGGTGGCTTACGCTTCTTCTCTCGATCAGATTGGTCCCTTTGGTCGTACCGTAGAAGATGCGGCGATTTTATTACAAGCGATCGCAGGTTACGATCCCCAAGATTCTACCAGTCTCAATCTGCCGATTCCCGACTATAGCCAATTCCTGAAAACCAGTTTAAAAGGGCTAAAAATTGGCGTAATTAAGGAAACTTTCGGGGAAGGTTTGGATCAGGTGGTTGCTGAGGCAGTTAATCAAGCTTTAGAGCAGTTAAAGGCTCTCGGTGCCACAATTAAAGAGATTTCCTGTCCCCGTTTCCGTTACGGATTGCCCACCTACTACATTATCGCTCCCTCGGAAGCGTCGGCGAATTTAGCCCGTTACGATGGGGTTAAATACGGTATTCGGGAAGATGCCGATAGTTTGATTGATATGTACACCAAGACTCGCGCTCAGGGTTTTGGTGCGGAAGTTAAGCGCCGGATTATGTTGGGAACCTATACCCTCTCGGCGGGTTATTATGATGCTTATTACCTGAAAGCACAAAAGGTAAGGACTTTGATCAAAGAGGATTTCGATCGAGCTTTTCAATCGGTAGATGTGTTAGTTTCTCCCACTTCACCGACCACAGCTTTTAAAGCCGGGGAAAAAACGGCGGATCCTCTGAGTATGTATTTATCGGATTTAATGACTATTCCCGTCAATTTAGCCGGTTTACCCGGGTTAAGTCTTCCCTGCGGTTTTGATGGGCAAGGTTTGCCGATTGGTTTACAATTAGTGGGTAATGTGCTGCGCGAAGATCAATTATTTCACGTCGCCCACGCCTACGAACAATCCACCGATTGGCACAAACGTCAACCATCTTTTACAAATTGATACAATTGCCGATGGCTATCTTTTGCCGGTAGCCATCAAGTAAAAATCGGCAACACTGAAAATGTCTCAAGTCTTCTCTTAATTGGGGACAAGTTACCGAAAAAGCTGTTACTTCGTCATCCCATTGTAAGTTGAGCGGCAGCCGCCAAACTTGGCTCTTCGGTTTGTGTTATGCAATGGACAGGAGTTATAAGGAATGGAAACCTTATATAGAAAGGCATTTAGCGATTTTTGTCAATTGTTTTTGATCTAGAGCGAACTAATCAATTAAGTCTCTTGCCAGATAAGGATTTAGTCGATTTATGCCCCCTATCGAACCATACCAAGTAACGAAGAACCCCAAACTTTGGCTTTTATAAATCACTTTGGTAAGGTCGAATCCAACACGGTGTTAGCTTGCTCCAACGTTTTGCCGTAACCAGTTGGTAAAGGCATCACGTTCTAATTCACCAGAGGCTAAAGCTAAAATGACTCGTTCTTGCTCATCTACAAAAGCATTAATCTCTAGTCCATTCAACACCAGAAATGTTTCCATTGCCCCATGACCAGTGCGCTTGTTGCCATCAAGAAATGGGTGATTCATCACAATTGAAAACCCCAAAGCTGAAGCTTTATCAACAATTGTCGGATAAAGATCCTGTCCGTCAAATGTCATGCGTGGTTGAGCAATAGCAGACTCTAAAGAACCTAGGTCACGAATACCCATAGCTCCTTGAGACTGTTGAATAATTTGATGATGTAAATCGAGGACTTCCACTAATGTTAGATAGCGTATCATGCTAAACGACGATAAAGTTCAGCGTTTTTCTTGAGTACATAGCTTGATGCTTGAGTAAATTCGTTTTTAGGATCAACCAACCAATCTTCTATGCTGGCACTGAGTAAGTCTTCAGGGGAAACTTGGCTGTTCTGAGCTAACTGTTGTAATCGTCGAAACTGCTCATCTGAGATATTAACAGTAATGGAAGCCATCAAAAACCTCTCAATAGTCTAAATATTTAACATTATAACCTCAGTCAGATCTTCCTCTATCTCCACCAAACGGACTTAAGCAACAACTGGCAGGGAGTAGTTATTTATCCTCGGCGTTCAGTGGAAAGCTTAGAGACTGCTCGTTATGGGGAGTTAATCAACTCAGGCAAGATTTTACGTTTTTATCTCGAGGAATTAAGGGAAGTGGAATCCCTGGGAATATCAATGTTACAGTTAATTATAGCACCCACCGCAAGAGCGATCGAGCAAGGAAAACAATTAATTCCACGGATTAGAGAAGAATTCCCTAATCTCAAACAACAGCAAGAACTTTTAGAATTGATAGAGACAATCTTGGTTTATAAGTTACCCCAAGTCAGTAGAAAGGAGATAGAAGCGATGTTTAGTTTAAGCGATTTAAAACAAACTAAAGTGTATCAGGAAGCTTTAGAGGAAGGTAGAGAGGAAGGTAGAGAGGAAGGCCGACAAGAAGGCGAATTAGCGGCAAAATTAGCCTCTATTCCTCGTTTATTGGCATTAGGATTAAACGTTGAACAGATAACACAAGCTTTAGAATTAGATATCGAACAGGTTAGACAAGCAACTCAAGGGGAATAGGAAAAGTTCAAAGCGATCTCATTTTAATAATGGTTTCCCAATCTCGATCGCTATCAATTAACAGTAAATGATTCTCCTAACTTTGATAAATTGATATAATTGCCGGTGGCTATCTTTTGCCGGTAGCCATCAAGTAAAAATCTTCATCATGAAAATCAAATCTCTTCAAATCTTGCGATAGCTTGAGTTGCTCATCTATTTTTTTTTGCTTGCATTTGATCTTCAGATGTCCATTCTGTCACATCTACATCAATGATATCTTCAGATATTCCTTCCTTGCTGTGTGGGCATTTCAAGTGATACCAGTCAATCAGAATAGTTACAAAATCCTAACATTTAGTCGATTTTTGCTTAACAATTGAGATGGAAAATTCTCCTCAAATATGCCTGAATCGTCCTCTGGACAAGCAACAGACACAAAGTTCATTTTATCAAGGATTATTAAGATGCGCTTACCCTGGATGTTAATTAAGTATCTCTGCCATTACTTCAGAAAAACGGTCTAAGAGCAAGCGCGGATCAAGAAATAAATGGCCATCAGTAGCATAAAAATATAAAAAGTAATCCGCACCAATTGATCGGGTAATTTCGGTAAAAAACGAGTGGTTACTTGTACACCTAGAGAACCACCGATACCTAAAATAATCCCTTCTAGATAAAGAATATAACCGGCTTGGGCATGAGCGAAACAGGCGGCGATCGAATTGAGTAAAACCACACCTAAACTGGTGACAATGGCGATTTTGATCTTTTCTGCCAAAAAAATCATTTGTAGTGGCACCATGATCGCTCCACCACCAATTCCGAAAATACCAGCTAGAAATCCGGCGATTCCTCCAGTTAGCAGACGGGCTAGATTAGGATTTAATCTAATAGCAGAAACTGACTCTTTTTGGCTTAAATTTTGCTTGAGATTGGTTAAATAGATATTGAGCAGCAAAAAACAACCAAAAGCCGCTTCTAGGAGGTGTTTAGGGCTAGATTTGACCAGATAAACCCCGATAAATGCCGTAAAAATCCCGGGTAAACCTAAGAGGAGAACTCGCTGCCATTTGAGGAAACCTAATCGCCAATTTTGGATCGTACCCCCTAGGGAAGTAAAAACAATCGCTAAACTGCTGGTAGCCACCGATTCCCCATAACTGTAGCCCAAATTTAACAGGATCGCCACGGAGATAGTGCCACCCCCAATACCGAATAAACCCGCTAATAAGCCCGAAAAAACGCCTGTTATCAGTAAAATAAAGTAATTGTTCGGCATTATCTTCGGTTCATGGCCTTGAAGGATCTGAGTAGTCGTGCAAAATCAATTTCCTAGTCGAGACAGGAGACGGGAGACAGTAAGCTGTTCGTAATTTAAATTGCTTTTTGAGACGAGGCAAGGGGCAAGAGGCAACAGTAAAGCGATTGGGGGAGGTTCGGCTAATCTAAGAATAAGCGGTTTAAATGCGTCTTAGCTTATTCAGGAGATTATTTTTATTTATTCTCCCCTCTCCCCACTCCCAACTCCGGCACTCCCCACTCCCAATTCATAATTTATAATTCATCATTTATAATTCATCATTACCAAAAGAAAAACCCCACGGTTATAGAAACCTCGGCAGAAAAGTCTCTACAACCGGGTTTTTCTAGGAATCTTAGGAAAGGAGATTGCCGCGACTACCGTTAGGAAGAATAGTTTCTTCGAGGGAAGCGGAAAGAAGATTATTTTCGGTTAAAATCGCCCCGATTAAGTTAGCTCGTTTGAGATTAGCTCGTTTAAGATTGCTTCCCACTAAATAACTTAAGAGTAATCCCGCTTGGTGTAGGTTAGCACCGGAAAGGTTAGCGGAGGCTAAATTAGCGCCGAGAAGATTACAACCAGTTAAGTTAGCCTGGCGAAAATTGGCTTTATTAGCGTCAGTTTTGCTTAAATCGGCACCGGTTAAGTTAGCTCCCTCAAAATCACTACAATTGAGGTTAGCTCCCGTCAGATTAGCTCCTTCCAGGTTAGCATAACGTAAATCCGCCCCGCGTAAATCCGCCCCGCGCAAATCAGCATAGCTGAGGTCGGCGTATTGAAGGTGGCAGTTTTCCAGATTAGCTTGATACAGATAGGCTCGAATTAGGTTAGCCTCTTTTAAGTTAGCATGGCTAAGATTAGCACAGCTAAGAATAGCACGAGTGAGAATAGCCCGTTTTAGGTTAGCTTTCTCCGCCATGGCATGGGTTAAAGTGGCTGAGGTGAGATTAGCGGCTTCCAGATTCGCTTTGAACAGTTGGGCAAAAAGTAAGCTACTGTGAATTAAACAGGCAGAACTTAAATCGGCCTTTTTGAGAATGGTATTACTCAAAATTGCGCCGCTTAGGTTACTTTGGTGCAAATTTGCCCCAGAAAGAGCGGCTTTAGTTAGGTTAGCGTCGATAAGACAAGCTTTGCTTAAATTAACTTCTTCCAGGGAAGCGGCATTGAAATTGGCGTTAATTAAACAAGCTTCGGTTAAATTGGCTTGTCTTAAGTAACTATGACTTAGGTTAATCTGGTTTAAACACTGTCTCTTTAAATTGACTCCGCTAAGTCTGACTTCAGCAAAGTTGCGTTCACCTCGATTATACAGTTCGATTAGATGTTCACGATCGGTTAAGGCATTGCTACTCATAAAATGACTAAATTGTTCTGGAAGGTGGTTTCCAGAGAATTGGTTGGGGAAAATTACTGGTCATGAAGTCGATCTCTAAAATTAGTACAGAGAGCGACTGGGGATTTTTGCGAATAAATAGAAATTTTCAACCAATTACGGGCTTAAAATCCCTATTGACAATTACTAAAGCGGGTAAATAACTACAAGAATCGGGGTTCAATACCAAAAACAAACTCTACCTAAACCCGCCACTTGTTACCAGCCAGGTCTAGGCATTAAATTAGAGAAGTCTTGTGCGTCAGTTTTTCTGACTGAATCTACTGCCTCGCCGATGTCTTGACTCGGTATCATACAGTTGAATTTGTTAGGTCTGCTTAGTCAGTCCGGTAGCCAACAGGCTAAAACTCTTAATCACCAGATTTCGGGGACTTTCTAGTTGAGCAATCATAAAACTTCGTAAAAGTCAATCCCTCTTGGGGATAAATCGCCCTATTCCTTTCCCTGAAGCCTTGCTCTGATTAGTTTATCAGGTTGTGGCCTGTTTTGGCAAGAGGAGTTAATGGCTTTTTAATCAATTCGCCAAAAGGCTTGATTTTCCCTAGTGGTTAACGAAGGCAAGGGACAGGAGGCAGTCCCGATGAAAAAATTTTCACCACCAGAGATGAAAGAGGTTTCTTTCCCTAGGTGATTTCTGATCAAGAAGATACCTGATAGATTAAAGTAGGGGAAATGGGGATCTTCTCGACTTTGTGTGATAATCAGTGCTTATCATTCGTAAGAGTCTTGCCAGACAAGGCTTTGAAGACTATATTTCCCGAAAATTATCGGCTGCATCTCAATTTTGTGACTTTCCCTCACATACTTGGTGAGCAGCAGAAGTTATTCAAAGAGGGCGAATGCAATTCGCCCCTACAATCCTATCATTGCGCCAATGGTAGGGGCGCACCGTGGTCAGTGAGTTTATCGAACTGCGTGCGCCCAAAATGTCATCTAGATATTTCGACAAAATTGAGATGCACCCAAATTATCCCTATTCTTCCTCCTTCCACACAAAAACCAGGGCTCTTCTGGTTTCTGTGTGGAAACGAAGTCTATACTGATAGAATATCCGCAAAATAGTCTTAAAAGTTTTGTCCAGTAAGCATTTCACGATTCCATAAGCAAAAATTATCACACAAAGCCGAGAAGAGCCAAACCAGAAGAACCCCAACTGAAGAACTTCACTGATTACTGTTTACTGATAACTGAAAAGTCTTCATAATTCCCAAAAAAAAACAACCCGCGGCAGTTAACCGCGAGTTATTTTTGGCTAAAATCGGATCATTACTGAACGGTAATCGTTCCGACCATACCAGCACCGCGATGGGGTTCGCAGTAGTAGGTGTAAGTACCCGGTTCGCTGAAAGTGCTTTCAAAGGACTCCCCGGCGGAAAAAGCTAGGCCCTTATGGGATAATTTGCTGGCTTGGGCTTCGGGAACTTTGGTACTATCGAAAACGATGTTATGGGGAGAAAGTTTGTTATTGACCCATTTCACCGTATCTCCTGCTTTAATAGTCAGGGTGGGGGGATCAAATTGTAGTGTACCCGCATCACCGCCCATCTTCACCGTGAAGGTTTCCGCAGCAGCGGAGGCAGTGTTGAAGAAGAAGCTAGAGACGACTAGCACCACGGTAGCGACCAATAAACCTAATTTTTTCATGCTTGTTAATCCTTTACACGAGGGGAGATGACAAGTTTGACAGCCTGTCTTTTGACAAAAAAGTAAAAGTTTGCTTTTAACTGTCCCATGAATTAATTCTACACCAAGTTTGACAGCTTGTCTTTTGACAAGAAAACCGTTTTTTTCTGACGATGGTTGGGGAATTTCTTAAGAAATAGAGGAGAACCTATCGTGAAAAGATTATTAATTTCCCTGTGTTTGCTCTTGGCTGTGGTTACTTTCGGTATGGCTCGTCCCGCTTTAGCTGATGGGGCTTCGATTTTCAGTGCTAACTGCGCTTCCTGCCACATGGGCGGTAAAAACGTGGTTAATGCCGCTAAAACCCTGAAAAAAGAAGATTTAGTTAAATACGGCAAAGATTCCGTTGAAGCTATCGTTACCCAAGTTACCAAAGGTATGGGTGCGATGCCCGCTTTCGGTGGTCGTCTCAGCGCTGAAGATATCGAAGCTGTAGCTAATTATGTCCTCGCTCAAGCGGAAAAAGGCTGGTAAAAGTTAGTTATCGGTGGCGAGTTATCGGTTATCAGTCTGGTAAGAATTGTAGCGATCGAAATTCTTGGGTCATTTGCTGGCTTAAAATAGCTAATGGTTTATCTCGGGACAAGGTTGTGAAATTGCGATCGTTTTTCTATATTTTAGGTGCGACGGTAATCATTCTCCTAGTAGTCGCTACAGCCAGTTTTGCTTGGATTCTCGCCGATAGTCCTCTGTCTTTGCTCAAAGGTGGGGTGCTGCGGGAACCAGCGGCGGCGATTTTTGTGCCGAAACAGGCCCCGGTTATGGTATCCTTGCTGGTCAATCCCGAACGTTTGGAGTCTTTTGGTCAATTAATCGCTACACCGGCTAATCGACGACGTTCCCACCAAGAAATTAAGGATTTAGAAAAAAGTCTGCTCGGTAAAACGGGATTGAATTATCAAAAGGAAATCAAACCCTGGTTAGGGGAGGAAATTACCCTCGCTGTTACTTCCCTAGATTTCGATCGCGATACCGATAATGGTATCCAACCGGGTTATCTTTTGGCAATTCAAAGTAAAGATGGCGAACGCGCTAAGGAATTTCTGCAAGCTTCCTACTCAAAACAGGCGGTTTCGGGCAAATTTGACCTGGTTTTTGAACCCTACAAGGGAGTTAACCTGATTTATCAACGTCCCTTGACTGCGGGAGATAATAATCGTTTTCTCGCTAGTGCCGTGGTGGGTGATACGGTGCTTTTTGCCAATAATATCAAGGTTTTGCGCGAGGCACTTAATAACGTGCAAGTACCAGATTTAAACCTAAAAAATAGCCCTGATTACCAAGAAGCCCTAAAAAATATCACTGAACCGCGTATAGCTATAGTTTACGGCAATTTACCCCCGTTATCGGCTTGGATCGCTAATCAACCCGTCCCGGAGAGTCCCGAAGCGAAACAACGATTAGCCACGGCTTTTACGCTTAAATCCGGGGGAATAGTCGCTCAAACCGCCTTAATTGGGGTTTTAGGACAGGATGACCAAGCACCAATTTTATCTAGTCCTGTGGGAGCATTATCTTTTATCGGCGAAAATAGCCTTTTAGTCGCCGCTAGTCGCGATTTAAATCGTTTTTGGACTCAGGTAGAGGAGGGGTTAGAAGCAGATAGTCCCCTACAGGAATTAATAACACAGGTCTTAAACCGCTTCCAGTCGCCTTTAGGTTTAAATTTGCCTGAAGACGTTTTTAGCTGGGTTAGAGGCGAATATAGTCTCGCTCTCGTGCCTAGTTCAAAGGGGATGGAACCCGATAGTGTTTTTGTAGGGGAACGGGTGATGGGGGTAGAGGTGGACAGTGCGATCGAGCATTTGGATGAGTTGGCCCGCAGTCGCGGCTATAATGTGGTTAATCTGCCTTTACTCGATCGAACGGTGACAGCTTGGACAAAGTTAACCACGGCAGTCCCGGAAGGAAAAGCGCAACTAGAGACGCTCGTGACGGGAGTGCATACTAGAGTCGATAATTATGAAATTATTGCCAGTTCTGTGGAAGCGATGGGTTTAGCTTTATCTGCACAGAAAAACCCCATCTTAAGTAGTGGTAAGTTTCGACAGGCAATTACTGCTCTACCCGCAGAAAATGATGGTTATTTTTACGTCGATTGGCGACAATTGCAACCGGTAATCGAGGCAAAATTCCCGATCGTGCGGGTGTTAGAATTATCGATTAAGCCTTTATTTAATAATCTGCGTTCTCTTACTATTAGCAGCCAAGGCAGTGAAAATTCTGTGCGTAGGGGAACGATTTTCTTTAATCTGGGGGTGAAGTCTTAATCAGTTATTGGAGCTATAGCGGTGTGCAGTCGTATGAGGTACAGTGTCACGAGCTATAAACCATGCTAGGCAAAGCTTGGTTTGTATCTCACTCAAGCGCTTACCGCTATATGAGGTACAATGAAAAGCAAATAGACAAATAAATAATAGAACTCGCCAGCTTCCTATGAGACCCTATTCCGTAGATTTTCGCCAAAAAATTATCGATGTCTGGAAGAAAGAAAAAATTTCCATTCGAGGACTAGCCCAGAGATTTGACGTGGCTAAAAGCTTTATTCAGAAGTTATTGAAGCAACATAAAGAAACAGGAGATATCCGTCCTCGTCCCCAAGGGGGAAGTCCGCCAACCAAGTTAAATAGTGAACAACTGATAATTTTAATAGAAATCATCGAAGCTAACAATAATGCAACTCTCGAAGAATTATCGGACTTACTGTATGAAAAGACACAGGTGAAAGTCAGTAGAGCCACCCTGGGGCGGCTTACGCAAAAACTCAATTACAGTTTAAAAAAAAAACACTACACGCGGCGGAAAAAGAAAGTGAAAGCGTACAGCAAAAAAGAGTAGGATACTGGTCATAAGTTAGGGAAATTGAGGCATTAAAACTAATTTTTATCGATGAATCGGGGGTAAATTTAGCCCTGTTGAGACTCTATGCTAGAGCCTTAATTGGCCAAAGAGATCGGGGAAGAAAACCACAAAAAAGAGGGAGAAATATTTCAATAATTAGTGCTATAAGCTTAGAAAAAGTTGTCGCATCAGTCAATATATACGGTGCAGTGGATGCGGGAACATTTGAAGGATTTATTCTGAAGGAAGTGCTGCCAAAAATTAAAGAAGGAGACTGTCTGATTATGGATAACGCCAAGATTCATCTCGGAGAAATGGTCAGAGAAATAATCGAACAAGAAAAAGCTAGACTAATCTATTTACCTCCTTATTCTCCCGAATTCTCTCCTATTGAAAACTTTTGGTCAAAAGTCAAAGCGATGTTAAGAAAACTGAAGGCGAGAACTTACAAAGACTTAATAGAAGGGATTGAATTGGCTATGTTAGAAGTTACTCAAAAAGATATTCGCAATTGGTTTACTCACTGTTGCTACTGTACCTCATAAGTCAGAGAATTGCTATAGTATGACTTGCCCTTACCGTTTTTTGTGGCGAGAAAAAGCCAGATCAGCAGTCTCGATTACCTTTAATAGCTGTTCGATGCGGTTTTCCGTTGGGGGGGCCAAACAGGGAAAAACGGCTAAACCCGGGATTTGATTAGCCACCTCGGTGACAGCCACATCAAGGGTGACTAGGGGTAAATTAGCTAGGGTTTCCGACTCGCTCAAGGTTTGCAGATAAGAGTATAAATCTTCTGCGATCGAACTATCGATTAAGATAGCGTCCACCTCCCAGACAGTAGCTAAAAGTTCCGCCTGTTCGCAACTATCGGCCTCAATAAAACGATAATTTTCCCGGACTAATTGATTATTCCAAATCCAGCTAAAGGAAGATAAATCGGAGAAATTGGGGGCATAATGACCGTGTAAACGCAGCAGAGTCGGAGCAGTGCGCCGTTTTCGGCTAGGAACGGGGGAAACGGTCAGATTTAAGCAAGCTTGCAGCGCAGCTGAGGTGATCGGCGGAACCAGAAAACTATCGGCCCCTTGCTGTTGACTGCGGTTGCGCTCAGAATCAGCGGCGGTGACAATAACTTTTATATCTTTGGTTTGGGGATGGGATTTCAGCAGCGTTAACACATCCCAACCGGACAAGAGGGGTAGATTGGGATTGAGAAAAACACAACGGGGTTTTAACTGCCGGGCTTTTTCGATCGCCTCAGTGCCGCTACGAGCGATAATGGCTTTTAATCCCAATTCACTCAAGCGATCGACAAATTGTTCGATCACTTGGGGATTAGCTTCCACCACCAACACCAGACGCTGGGGAGTGGCGGACTCCTGATCGGCACTTTGGGGATGAACCGGCAGCAGTAAGGTAAATTGACTGCCTTCCTGGGCCCTGGAGACAAAGGATAGATCGCCACCGTGACAGCGTGCTAATTTTTGGCTGAGGACTAAACCTAAACCCGCACCCTCAAATTGACGGGTGAAAGGACTTTCTAGCTGTTGGAATTTCTGAAAAATCAGATGCTGGGATTCTTCCGGAATACCGATCCCCGTATCCCAGACGGTAAAAGCCAGCCAATTTTCCCAACGATTGACTTTAATGCCCAAATTACCGCCATCAATGGTGAATTTTACCGCATTATCTAACAAATGCACTAACATCTGTTGTAAACGGGCTTCATCGGCCAGAACATAATCTAACCCCGATTCGATGTCAAGACGATAGCTGCTGGGGATATCTAGACGTTGGGGATATTTATCGACGATGATATCGTACACCCGTTGACAGAGGCGATCGATTTTGACTCTAGTTAAAGTTAATTGTAGTTGTCCTGTCTCTAGGCGGGTTAAATCGAGGAGATCATTGACCAAAGCCATCAACTGGCGACCGCTGCGATAGATTAAATCGGCATATTTGGACTGTCGGGGGTTAAGTTCACCGATTTTTTGTTCCCGCAGCAGACTGGAGAGACCGATAACGGCGGTGAGGGGCGATTTAAACTCATGGCTGACACAGGCGAGAAATTCATCCTTAAGACGATTTAAATGGACTAGATCGGCATTTTTAACCGCTAATTCCTGACAATATTGCTGTTGTTCGGTGATATCGGTGGCTAACAGTAACCACAGTCCTGAAGCTTTCTCGATCAAAGGATAATTATCCGTTAAATTTAACGGCGCGGACAACAGGCGCCAAGTCTTGGCTACACCCGATGTCACCGTTTCTAGACGC
>NZ_JADEXY010000091.1 GCF_015206885.1 Microcystis aeruginosa LEGE 91341
CTCCCCCATTCCCCCATTCCCCCATTTCTCTAGACAAAAGAGGAACCAGCGGCCGCATCGAGTAACCAATATAATTCCCCGGCCGGGGGGTGGATGAGACGAGAAGGATAGGAGAAAGGGTCGCCATAAGCAGAGAAAATCTCATGTAGAGCGGGGCGTTTACTTTCGCCGGCAGCGATAAAGATCACACAACGGGCCTGATTGATCAGGGGAACGGTAAAAGTTAAGCGGGGATTGCCGTCTTTCTCGCCGACGGTGATACAGCGATCGCTCACCTTTAAAGCTGTCGTGTGGGGAAAGAGGGAGGCAGTGTGACCATCATCGCCCATTCCTAATAAAATCAGGTCAAAAACGGGAAAATCGGGAGAATTGACCCCAAACCATTGGCGGAGATGATCATCGTATTTTTGGGCGGCCAGGTGGGGATCGGGGTCATCCGTGGGCATAGGATGAATATTAGCGGCCGGGATCGGTATGCGATCGAGCCATGCTAACCGGGCCATGCGTTGATTACTGTCGGGATGATCGGGACTAACGTAGCGCTCATCTCCCCAGAAAACGTGAATTTTTGACCAGTCGAGGGGTTGAGAGGCTAAAGCTTCGTAGAGAGGTTTCGGGGTACTACCGCCAGAAAGAGCGATGGTAAAATAGTCCTGTTGGTCGAGGCTGGTTGTGATTTTTTCCAGAACCAGCGCCAGAGATTTTGCGATCAGAGCTTGTTTATCAGCTAAAACTTCCACCAATTTCTGCATGGGTTTTGTTATCAACTTAGGGGGGCTGTCTTTACTATAGGCTAACCATTGAGGACTCATCTGAGAGCTTGGGAAAATTTTATTCTTTGACAGTCTCTGTCTTAGGTAAGAGATACAGGGGGAAACCTTGTCTGAGAGCTTGGGAAAATTTTATTCTTTGACAGGGATAGGTTTACCGATACCATATTGAGGTAATATTTCTAGAGTCGATTCTCGAAGGGGGTTGACAAGCAGAACGATTTAGCGGGAGGTTGAGCGAGAGTTAATTAGAAATTGCCGTTTGTCAGATTGCCTCTGTCGGCAAAATCCTTCTGGGAATACCCAGCGAGAACTTTTAAACAGACTAATGAATCTATTCATTGACATACCATTACAGAAACAGCGATGAACAGCTTTACTTCTTTGTCCCTGAAATTAACGGGATTGGTTTTCATTTTTTCCTTCCTTTTGGATGGGTTTATCCTGCCGCTGCCCTATCAATTCAGTCAGTCCCAATGGCAGGTAGGGTTAGTCACCACCTTTGTTGATCGAGGAATTGTTCCTCTCCTCGGTATCGTTCTCGTTTTAATCGCTTACTGGATTGACGCTAACAATAGAGATGTCATTCCTAGGAAATCACGCTTTGAATTGCGTTGGCCGATCTTTATTCTTTCCACACTGTTAGGCTTAGTTTTTCTGTTGATGATTCCTGTTCATATCAACAATATCAACCAGATTAAAAACAACGCTTTGACTCAAATTGAACAGGGTGTTGACCAGGGGGAGGGACAAATTCAAGCTTTCTTAGCCCAGGTAAATACTCTGTCGCAAAATCCCCAACTATTAGACCAGCAGATCTCTCAGAGAACTCAAGTGATTGAAACTGGTCGTTTCCAAGGACAACCGATCAACACGGAACAGTTACAAACCCTTCGTCAACAAAGAGAGCAATTAACTAATTTACGCGATTTATCCAAAAGCCCGAAGGAATTTAAACAGAAATTAGATGAGATCAAAAATCAGCTACAAACTCAGCTGCAAGAGCGGCGAAAACAGGCAGAAAGCCAAGCCAACTTGGAGGCTTTGAAACAGTGGTTAAGAATTGGTATTCAAAGTATGTTGCTATCGATTTGCTACAGTTTGATCGGTTGGTTAGGCATTCGAGAACTAAGTAGTATGAAAAAACGCACCGCCTAAGTAGGGGATTTATCTTAAATGATGAAGTGTGAAGTTTTCGTTTTCGGGAGCCAAAATTCAGGACTCAGCAGACGAGCGCAGACAACAGCATACTTCATCCTTAGGATTAAAGCTGTAACTACTTAGATATTCAGTGACCAAGAGCATCATTTGCTGATGCTCTTTTATTTTGGCTCTTCTCGACTTTGTGTGATAATTTTTGCTTATGGAATCGTGAAATGCTTATCGGGTAACACTTTTAGGACTATTTTGTCGAAGAAACTATCAGTATGGACCTCGTTTCCACACAAAAACCAAAAGAGCCTTATTTTTTATTAAACCTCTTGCATAATTAATTTTTGCTGGTTCAAAAGCGTCCTAATAATACTAAATCCTGTTTAAAAGCTATAGGAGAGCGGGAAGTTTTCTCAGTGAACAGTAAGCTGACTGCTGACTCCTAACCCCACCAACAAACTTTTTGCCGCAAACCCTAATTAGAGATTTTTCAGTACAAAGGCTCTAAAATGGCCAGTGCCAGTTATTGACCCGAAGACTTGTTTTTTCAGTCTTGTGGCTTTATCATAGGTACTGTGTGGTGTGTGTGATGTGAAGGAGTAAGATGACTGCTAATAGCCAACTTATCTCCGTCAAGGCTCTACAAGCTTTGATGAAACGAGGGTTCAAACCTTCGGTCTCTGGTAGACGGCATCAAAAATCTTGGTTAATAGCTTTAGACGGCGATACCTCAAAACGATTATTCGATATCGTTTTCTCCCTATCGGTTCTAATTTTCTTTTCGCCGCTTTATTTAATCTTAGCCTTATTGATCGCGATTAGTTCCCCCGGTCCGGTCTTCTATATGCAGAAGCGCGTCGGTCAAAACTTCCAGCATTTCAACTGTATCAAGTTCCGTACTATGGTAATGGACGCGGATAAGGTATTAGAGAGACTAATGGAAGACTCTCCCCAACTGCGGGCGGAATTCGAGGATAATTTCAAGCTCAAGGACGATCCCCGCATAACTTGGATTGGCAAGTTTCTCCGCTTAACCAGTTTGGACGAGTTTCCCCAATTCTGGAACGTCCTGCGAGGAGATATGAGCGTCGTCGGTCCGCGGCCTTTAGTTCCCGAAGAATTGCAGAAATATGGCAATCGCATCGACAAGGTCTTAACTATTCGCCCCGGTTTAACTGGTTTATGGCAAGTTTCTGGACGTAATGACATCCCCTATCCCATGCGGGTGCAGATGGATGTGTATTACGTTAATTCGCGTAACTGGTTAACCGATATCTGGGTAATCTTCAGAACTATCGGTGTTGTGGTTTTTCCCAAAAATAACGGTGCTTACTAAAGCGGTGAATAGTAGTTCAAGATTACTGGCTACTGTTCCAATGTAATTAATCGCTAGACTGGAGGAGAGAAAGGCAGAACTTGCTTTTTTCTCCTCTTTTTTTGAGAAGAAATATTATGATAGTAATACTAAATCCGTTGAGTATAGGCTACTTATAAGGACAGGCAAAAGGCAATAGGCAAAAGGCAAAAGGGGTAATAGATAATCAGTTTTTAATAACCAGATTTAGTATAATTAGGGCTTGGTAGATAATGGTAGAACCCTTTTAAAATAAGACTTTTGACCTTTTAAAATCCCATGTTCATGCTGCGAAAATAGGATTGAGACCTTCAAAAACCTTACATTATCCTTTTTGTAGTACATAGCTTGGTACAAAAAACAAGGGCAACAAAGCCCGAAACGACCGGCTACTGACGACCGGCTACTGACTCCTACCCCCAGGAAAAACTTTTTCAGCAAACCCTACTTAGCTGTTATCTTAAGGGTGAGGTACGAAGTCTCTGATTTTAGGAAACACTGGAGCTAGAGATGATGCTAAATCCCGTCGTTTCGTCTTTACCACAATTTGGGCATTTTGTCAAAAAAATTTTGACTTTGCAACAAAACTACACAAAAATTAGATCAACGTTGTTAGGGAAAAAGGGGATAATTGGCGAAAGTGTTTGGTTTAGCTAAAAGGGAAAGTCTAGATTTAGCAATGGTTTCAAGGCAAGCTAGACCTTTAAAAGTCCAAAAAAGACCATAAAAACCCACCATAGCATAATGTAAAATTGTACCAGAATCGCTGGAAGTATTGCTATCTCGTAAATAAATAGAAATTATTCTCAATAAATTCTTGAGTAAAAATAAATATTACCAATTGTAAATTTAAATATTTTTAAGTATTGAAGGTATTTGCATATAAAATACTTATCATTTTGCCCCGATTGCCTCTAACTTTCCCCCCCCACAACAATCACCGGGTAATATAGAAAATTTCTCACTCTTTCTCCTAGAGATGAAGTACAGACTAATCCTTACTCATCAAGTATTTTAGCAACAATAACTAACCGTATCTATAGCAAAGAGCGGGGTGGTTAGGACAATCAATCGCTGAAACCCTTGACCGATAAGAGTTTGAAAATTGAAAGCGTCCTAACTAACTCGTTCTATGCCATATCTGAGAAAGGCTGTAACTGCCATAACCTCCCTTATATTATAAAAATAGCCAAGTTCTTAATTGTCGGTCTTACCGAGAATATCGTCCTATGAGGGGAGAATTATTAGTAGCCTGGGCAGCACAACAAAAATCCTTCGATAGCAATTCTGCTGTGAACAGCCAAACGGTGGGAGACATTCCTGAACTGGTTCTTATCTTGATCCTGCTGCTACTGATTGCCACTGCTGTGGCTCTAGTAACCCAGCGATTACGCATTTCCTATGTGGCAGGTTTAGTCTTAGCAGGATTACCAATTACCGATCTGTTATCTCGTCGTATTGGCTTAGATCCGTTTTTAGTGCTTAACCTTTTTCTGCCGATTCTGATTTTTGAAGCGGCGATTAATACCGATATCAGCCGTCTTCGCAGCACCTTTAAACCGATCGCACTGCTGGCAGGACCCGGCTCGGTTTTTTCTGCGGCGATTATTGCGGTTTTGGTAAAATTTGGCTTGGGGCTAGATTGGATTCCCGCCTTACTGGTGGGAGTGATTCTAGCAAATACCGATACTGTCTCGATCATTGCTGTCTTTAAAGAAATTCGGGTTCCCTCTAGGCTCTTGACTATTGTGGAAGGGGAAACACTATTTAATGATACAGCCGCACTCGTCACCTTTAATTTGCTCTTGGTGATTTACGCCACCGGAACCATCAGCACCACACAAGTCATCGAGGAAGTGTTGATCGTTGCTTTGGGTGGGGGATTAGTGGGTGCTGTCCTGGGCTATCTGTGTCTTCCCATCTATGTGCGCTTACGGGATCCGCTTAGTAGCCTGCTGCTTACGGTTGCGCTTGCCTTGGGAGCTTTTCAACTCGGGCAGTTTTTGGGTGTATCGGGAGCGGTAGCGGTAGTTATTGCCGGACTTGTCTTTGGTAACTTGGGGCTGCCTCGCAGCGCCTCTGCATCCGATCGCATTACCCTGATCAGTTTTTGGGAATATGCCGGTTTTATCGTCAATACCTTTATTTTTCTGCTCATTGGCATTGAAATCAACCCCTTGACCCTATGGCAAACCTTGCCATCGATTGTGCTGGTCATTTTGGCTTATCAATTGGGACGTATTCTGTCAGTGTATTCCTTACTATGGGTACTTCGCTGGATCGATCGACCGATACCCTTGCGCTGGCAACATATTCTGATTTTGGGCAACATCAAGGGTTCACTCTCCATGGCCCTAGCGGTTGCCATTCCTTTGGCTCTAACAGGGAGGGAATTGATCATCGAGCTAGTCTTTGGCTCTGTGTTATTTTCTCTGGTTATCCAAGGATTAGCCTTACCCTGGTTAATTAAAAAGCTGGATATTAGTCAGGTTTCGGCAGTAACACGGGATATTGGACAGTTACAGCTGCAGTTGATCGCGTCAAAAGCGGCACAGGATGAGTTAGCCAATTTACTGAAATCGGGCGTTTTACCGAAAGCAGTGTACGAAGAACTGTGGGCATCTTATCAGGCAAAAGTGGCGGTATCGGAACGGCGGCTGCGGGATGCTTATAATCAGTCTCGATCGGGCCAAATGGAGCCTAACAACAGTCAGTTAGATGCCATTCGACGACGATTGTTCCTCGCCGAGAAGGCAGCCCTGGGGGATGCACTTCGCAAACGCATTGTACCGGAAGACTTGGTACAATCCTACGTTAAAGGTTTGGATGAGAAACTTCTATCGTTGGACGATGATTAGTTTGAATGCCGAGGTAATCGATCATAGGTTTGACGAATTCCGGACGAGTAACCACCAGAATAGTTGAGTCTGCTTCTAGGACGGTATTGCCGTTGGGAATCTCTAAACTGGCAGAAGGGTGACACTGATAGCCAATAATCAGCGAACCGGTCGGAAAGTTGGCATCTTGAGCAATTTGGGCAACGGTACGCCCAGCTACATAACAATCCTTGGGGACGGGCAGCTTTAGCACCTCCACTTGTCCCTGTTCAAAGTGCATCATCGATTCTACTTCGGGGTATTCGATCGCATTGGCCATGGTGACAACGGCTAAATCAATCGTGCTGATGATGTGACTAGCTCTAGCAAGACGATAGGCCTCGAGAAATTCGCGATCGCACATTCTCACCACAATATGGGAAATGCCATAACTTCTAGACAAGGTGACTAGGGCTAGATTCATCGCATCGTCTCTCAATGCGGCAACAACCGCGTTAGCTTGTCGAATCCCCGCCTCTAACAGGACTTTCGTGCTGACAGCACTCCCCTCAAAGGCCATAACGCCGATTTTTTCCCGGGCAAACCGACAAGCTAAAGGGTCCACATCAACGATGGCGACGGTGTGTCCCAAGTCTAAAAGTTGTTGGGCTAAACCTAGCCCCACCATTCCCGCCCCACCAATTAAAACGTACATAGCGGCTCTTTACTTAACAAAATACTGCCCAATTAAGTGGTTTCAATTTAATTATAATCAGCTACTTACCCAAAAAATCTCCACAGACAACATCAAATAAATTTATTTTTATCAATTCAAATACAAAAAAAAACAACTCTCTTGATTCTCAATCGATCAATATTTCGGGAAATAGTCAGGTATTTATCCTCCAATCGGATAATTCTCACAACTTGCTCAGGATTTGGCGAGTTATAGGAGTTGGTTTCGCTCTAGGACGCGTTATGTTTACAAAATCTCGATCTCGCGCTCGATTACGGTGATAATTTGTAAAATATTTCTAGATTCGCCAGGTTGAACGTTTAACTCATCTCCTACATGGACATGATCGGGAAAATTCGGTAAATCGGGAAAATGTTCCACGTTATCCCAGCGTTTTCTTAACTTCTGTTTGCTTGCGTCCATCCATTGATAGCGATAGCTTATTGTAACGATGCGTCGATTGATCGAGGTAAAAGCCTCCGCAATTTCTAAAAAATCTCCGTTCGTTAAAAGGACTCTCGCTCGGAAATAGCCTCGATCGAATAAAATTCTTTCATCGACAATCGTGAAAGAGTTGACGATCAAACTCTCGGATAATTTCCGTTTAACTAGGGGAATATAATCGGCTATCTCCATCTAATTTGATCGTAAACTTATCTCTTTTCTGGCTGCCAATAGCATTTCATAATAAACATTCCACTCGAAATAATCGATAGCATCCCCTAGCTCACCAGAACGAAATCGAGGATAGAATTCTTCCGAACTCATGCGATATTGATTTTCGTATTGCTTGATACGGTTTTCTAAATCCAAAATTTGAGCGTTAATCTGCAAATTTTCCCGTTGTTCGCTCTCAATTTTTCGATTCAGTAACTCTCTTTCTTCCTCGGAAAGAGAAAGAATAATTCGCGCGAGAGAATCAATCAGTTGGGTATTCATTGTCGTTAAAATCCGAGATAGGATTATTTCCCCTGAGAACTGTAGCAGATTCGATCAAGAACCGCTGCCATGACTGCTAGGAAATAATGGATGGATGAGGCTGCACCTATCCACCCTAGATATCTAAATCTGCGGGGCTAAATTTCTTGTGAATCTGAGGAAAACCTAACTGTTTAATCACTTGATGTTTGCGTTCTTCCTCAAGGGATGACAACTGATTATAATTAACCCAGTGAATACAGTTAACCGGACAAGTCTCGATCGCTTCTTGAATAATTTCTTCTTCGTCACCGTCCTGATTATAGACGCGAGAGCGACCGTATTCACCTTCAATAAAAAAGGTATTGGGGGCAACGTGGGCGCAGTGTTTACAACCAATACAAGTGACCTCATCGACGTAAACCGCTTTCTGGCGCAGTAAACCGCCTAATTCCGGTTCAAAACCAGTGCGATCGGGGGAATCTCTTAGGAATCCCCCTAACTCTGGTTCAAAACCAGAGCGTTCGGGAGAAAAATCAGCCATTAGGCACTCCAACGTTGTACCACTAGACGAATGGAACCATCAGTATTTTTTTCCTGTGCTGCCACCTGAAAACCCTGTTTAGCAGTTTCTGCCAGAATGGTGTGGTAGGCATAACCTTGATTTACTTTTCTTAAAAATCCTTCTACGGTTAGGGGTTGTTGCCAGTATTGTAAATCGGCAACTAACTCGTACTCGTTACCATTCCAGCGAAAACCGATATCGTAATTGTTATCCTGCTCGATTACCACCTCTGCGCTTAAAGTTTGACCTTGATAACCTTTGACGGGGTGGGAACCCTCTTTCCATTCCATCCCCATATCGCTGAGGGCGGCTTTTAGGTAGGATAGATCGCGGATTTTGGTTTTGATATTGCTAAAGTGTGACATGGCTTTTCAGTGGCTTAAATAAAGGGATTGGGAAAAATGAAAAATTACCAGTCGCTAAAAGTGGCTGCGTTGCTGACTTTCTCTGACTGGCTGACGGTTTGATGGTAATAATCCGAGGTTTTCTCTTGAGACATCAGCTGCCCGAGTTGTGCCTCGATCGCCGCCGTCACCTCTTGACAAGATGAACCGACTATGCCTGTCACCTTTTCCATGACGCGACCATCGGGATAGATGATAAACTCTAGGCTTTCCATGCTCATAGCTCTTCTCGGCGTGATCTGGGGTTTGCAAAGCTCCCTATCGTTTTAATTTACGATAGTTTGCTAATCGTAGCAATCTGGTTAAAATTTTAGCAAAACTTTATATTATCTGAGCCAACCACTTTCATTTTTTGTAAGTTTCGCGTAACTTTTCTTCATCGTCAAGGGCGAACCTGTCCCCAGGAGTCAGTAGTCAGGAGTCAGTAGTCAGGAGGCCGTTTTTGGAGCGGGGCATAAATCCCCGTTACAAAAACTTTTCGCCTTAAGGCGAGGTTTTAGACCCGATTTTTTCGATAATTTAACAAAACTACACAAAAAAGACGACCTGAAGCGATAAATTGAAAATAAAGGAGATGCAACGGCGAACCACGACCGCCGAGATCATAGAATTTTGTCTATAGGAATCAAAACAAGTATGAATAAACAAATAGCCAGCGATCGCATTCGGATCGGTGTTTTAGGTTTTGGTGGTTTGGGACAGGCTGCCGCTAGAATTCTCGCCCCCAAACAGGAAATGCTTTGGACTGCCGCCGCCGATAAAGCCGGTTTTGCCTACCACAAAGACGGTCTAGATGTCAATACCTGTAACAAAATTTATCATGACCGGGGTTCGATCGGTTATCTGGAAAATTACGGCAGTCTCAGCGAGAACAGTATCGAGGAATTAATCAAAACTGCCGATTTAGAAGGCTATTTTCTCGCCTTACCGAATTTACCTAACAATTTCATGGCCGATATCGCTAAAACTTTCATTCGCTTAGGTTGGCGTGGGGTTTTAGTCGATGCTCTCAAACGTACCAGCGCCATGGCACAAATCTTAGCACTACAAGCAGACCTAGAAGCCGCCGGCATCACCTACATGACCGGCTGCGGTGCTACCCCCGGACTGTTAACTGCGGCTGCTGCCCTAGCTGCCCAGAGTTATGCGGAGATTCATAGCGTTAAAATTACCTTTGGCGTGGGAATTGCCAACTGGGAGGCTTATCGTGCCACTATTCGCGAAGATATCGCCCATTTACCCGGTTACAACCCAGAAACGGCCCACCAGATGAGTGACGCAGAAGTGGAAATGCTGTTAAATAAAACCAATGGCATTCTTAGCCTCGAAAATATGGAACACGCAGACGATATTATGCTGGAATTGGCTGGAATTTGTGGACGAGATCGCGTTTCCGTCGGGGGTGTGGTGGATACGCGCAACCCGAAAAAGCCTTTAAGTACCAATGTTAAAGTCACGGGGCGGACTTTTGAAGGCAAAATTTCCACCCATACCTTCACTTTAGGTGATGAAACCAGTATGGCGGCTAATGTCTGCGGGCCGGCTTTCGGTTATCTGAAAGCGGGGGTTTCCCTGCATCGTCGCGGTATCTACGGATTATGGACAGCAGCGGAGATTATGCCGCAATTTGTGCGCTAGGGGTTTCTCTGGCGTAAAATAGCTAAAACTTTCGGGAAAATAGCGGGTAAGGGAGCGATCGCTTCTAGGCTCTCTCCCGTGACCGGATGTATTAAGATTAAACGATAGGCGTGGAGTAATTGCCCGGGTAGATTAATCCCGATGGAACGACCGGAACTATAGAGGGGATCCCCAAGAATCGGATGACCGATATGGCTGCTATGAACGCGAATTTGATGAGTTCTGCCAGTTTCTAGGCGAAATTCCATTAAGGTGTAGTTGCCTAGTCTTTCCTTGATTTGCCAGTGAGTGACGGCATTTCTACCGCCTTTTTCCACGGCAATAATAGCCATCTTTTGGCGATCGCTACGGTGACGACCGATGGGCAGATCAATTGTACCTGTTTCGCTTTTGGGGACACCGTGGACAAGGGCCATGTATTCCCGGCGGGCAGTTTTGGTTTTTAATTGTGCCTGTAGGTGTTGATGGGCCTGGTCGGTTTTGGCAATAACGATCGCGCCCGTGGTATCCTTATCTAAGCGGTGAACTATGCCGGGCCGTTGAATTCCACCAATTCCAGCTAAATTCGGGCAGTGATGTAGTAAAGCGTTGACCAAGGTTCCCGATTCGTGGCCGGGGGCCGGATGAACCACTAAATCAGCCGGTTTATTGATAATAATCAGATATTCGTCTTCGTAAAGAATATCAAGATCGATCGCCTCGGCGGTTAATTGCAGGGGTTGACTGTCGGGAATGGTAATCTTTACGCGATCGCCTTGACCAACTTTCGTATTTTTATTGGTGCAAATTTGACCATTTAACTGTATATATCCCTGTTCTATCAGTTTTTGCAGCCTCGATCTTGATAAATCGGGCAATTGTGACCCCATCCAAGCATCTAAACGTTCTTTTTTTCCCGCAACTTCTAAGTTTAATTGGTTCATCGGTTTTTAGTGATCAGGGTGTGGGGTTTAGGGGAAGTGGGGAAGTGGGGTGTAGGGTGTGGGAATTATGAATTATGAATTATGAATTAGGGGGAAGGGAGAGAGGAGAATAAATAAAAATAATCTCCTGATTACTGATTACTGTCAGGTTCTACCCAAGTAAAGAATATCGGCATTGTTATTATCTTCGGTTTCGAGGACGATCTCAAATTCTTTTACAACGGAATCAAGTAGGGGATTAACGGTGGGATTTAACAGAGAGGTTAGAGATAGCGAGAATTTTTGCTAATTTTGAGCGAGTTTTTTGGATTTCTCCCTCTAACAATCCCGTGATCGTTTTGCCAGTCTTCACTAAAAGAAAAGCTTGGTCACTGCAAGGGGTTAAGATCAGATGACCCTGGGGACTGCGAATAGCAATTTGTTCCACATCAGACCAGCTTAATTCCTCCTTTGTGTTATTGACAAGATAGATCATTGTTCCTGCTAAGATTAAGGCACTATTCTGTGGCATACCGATGGAATCAGTCAAAGCTTGACCCTGGGGAGAAACAAGCATGATTCCCTCAATAGCGATCGGTTTTTCGGCTAATTCTTCCAGAATTTTAGCAATTTCTGCCTGGTAATTTGGTTCTCTAGGGAAGGTATTTTGAGAGTCATCATAGTTATTATCAGTGGGATGTGGTCGTTCTGTGGTTTCTTCCAAAGAGATAAACCATTGCAGTGGTTTTTCTTCCCGCAGTTGTCGGTGGCTAAACAGACGAATATCTTTAGAAAGTTTAATTCCTAATTGAAAGGCATTTGCCTGATAATTGTCAGCTAAAATTACGGGATCAAGGGAGATTTTAGCCTCATCTCTGGAAATACGTTTTAAGGGACCTGCCTCTAGACAGGCAAGGATTTTAACCAGTTTTTTCGAGTCGAGTAGTTCCTGTAAATAATAACAATGAAAGTAGGGGATGTCCCCGGAACCAAATTCATCCTCACCATCGTTAATTAACCAACCAAAGAGGGTGTTATAGGAGTCAATTTGATAGATATAGACTCCTTTAAAGTTCCTGTGTGGAGGATTATAGGTGTCCCATAACTGAGAGACTATATGTTGATAAAAAACCTGTTGAATCCCTAGGGGGACATTTGCACTAGCGATATATTTAAATCCCAGTTGTGAGAAACTGCTATAAATCAGTTGTTCAACGATCCAAGACATGATCTGTAAAGTTAATTACTCCAGCGTGCTTTTGTGAATGATTTTAACACAATTGTATCTTTTTTCCAGTTTTTATCTTGGTGGACTTCACCGGGGAATTGTCGCTGTAAACTAAAACCAAAGTTACTTATTTTTAAAGTGGCGAGGGTATATCGACCTATTTTAGCAACATAATTGGGAATTTTTAAATATCCTCTTCGCTTTCTTATTCTTGAGAACTCAAGACAATATTAGCCCAATTTCCCGAAGTTGCTTGATTTTTGAAAGTTCGATAAGATGCTGTTAAGAAAACTGTACTGAGAACTGTATAAATTTTGTTTTCTTTGCTAAATTTTTTTTGTTATTTGTCATTTTTTACCCATCTAAATTGAATGATAGCAAAAAACTTTTGCCGCGACCATTGTTAAAGCAAACACAGACAAGAAAAGTTGACTTGGGATTAGTTAATTTACTTAGCTCAACAATTCCATTCTGCACTTTTGTAGTTATGCTGTCTGGAAGGATAGTTAAGAAAGCTTATTAGTTATCTAATTAACATCATTACATTTGTTTTGTTTGATCAGATCATTCCAGTTAAGCAATTCTTCATAAAAAGTCACTATTCTAACAATAGTTGAACTTGCCCACAAAAGCCACGCTAAACCCGTAGAGATTTCCTCGCTCTAGTTCCCAGCGATATCATCCATAAAATAATAAATATCCCATCAAGCCCCATGATCAATAATCGATATAACTTGTTTAACACAAACAATGATTTTTGTCAATTTAATTTCCCGATTCCCAGATAAAAACTATCGCCATTCTCCCAAAAATAGAGAGACGTTGATTGCAACAACGTCTCTAGATCGGAAATTAATCAATCAGAGTAAACCGAGGGGTTTTAAACAACCGAATTATTGACCACTTTAGTCAACAAAAAAACCATTTAAAACTCCTGAAATGATCGAAACCACGATCGAACCGAATAAAGCGGCAAAAAATGATTTTACCTCAAAACCACTGATAAAATAGGAGGCTAAAGAAAAGGAAATGGCATTGACCACAAAAATAAATAACCCTAGGGTTAAAATAGTTAAAGGCAGGGTAAAAAGAATCAACAGGGGTCTAATAATAGCATTAATTAAACCCAAAGCGACAGCAGCTATCAAAGCCACGGTAAAATTTTTAATTTCTATACCGGGTACTATTTGCGCTGTAATCAATAAAGAGACGGCGGTAATCAACCAACGGAGGAAAAAAGATAACATAAGCCCATCCATCTAAGATAGTTCATCCTCATCTATTTTAATCGCCATCGCCCCTTAAAGAGACGGAAGTTTTCAGGAGATGACAACGAAAACTGAGAGTGACTGCTGCTTCTGCTCGAAAACCGGAGCGGGAACATAGTATAGGTTACACTGGTGATAAACAGGAGGATTCGCTCGGACTATCACTCCCAGAAAAGAGGCAGCACTAAAGATGATATCTAGAAAAAATTTTAGCCAAAGCCAGCAAGTACCAATCGGTAAAACGAGAATTATTCAGGGAGCAACTGGCACTTTAATGCTAGTGAGTCTGCTTTCTCTCCTCTTAGCGCCACCTAGTTTAGCATCTCCTGAGCCACCTAATTCGGTTATCGCCGCTACCCGTCAAGATTTGAGTCGGAAAACCAAGATATCCGTTAATCGCTTGCAAATTCAAGCAGCACAACCACAAACCTGGCCCGATGGTTGTTTAGGATTAGCTAAACCGGGAGAATTCTGTACTCAAGCACTGGTGCAAGGATGGCGAATTATTCTGACTGATAACCAAAAAACTTGGGTTTATCGCACCGATAGCAGCGGCGCCAATCTCCGCTTAGAAAAGTGAATTTCTTTTGATATTTTCTGGCTGCTTTTTCGGCATCCCCAAGGCAGTGTTTTCGTGATTTGATTATCATCCTCCCAGGGTTGGGTGATGAAAATCGGCTGAGAATGGCTCTATGGTTTGTTTCAAGAACCTAGTCGTCTCTGGCAACGCTATTTAATTAATAATCCCAGTTTTTTGCTTCTTTTTGCCCCATAACCCCTGAGAGGCTGGGAAAAGTAAACAGTAATTCGGTCATCAGCCCTCAACTATCGTTAAGATGGGTAGGAGAAGGTAAAGTTTTATATGTCCCCTTCAACTGCGTTTAGGAGTTCCTGCTAAAGATGACACAAGCTACTCAGATTCAAGGAAAAGGAATTTTACTCAGTGAGGCTGCCCTCAAACACCTTACCATGCTCAAAGAGCAACAGGGCAAGGATTTATGTCTGCGCGTGGGTGTGCGTCAGGGTGGTTGTTCGGGAATGTCCTATATGATGGATTTTGAGCATCCTAGCAATATTGGCCCCCAAGATGAGGTTTTCGATTACGATGGCTTCAAAATTGTCTCTGATAAAAAAAGTCTGCTCTATCTCTACGGTCTCATGTTAGATTACAGCAACGCGATGATCGGCGGCGGTTTCCAATTCACTAATCCCAACGCCAGTCAAACCTGCGGTTGTGGTAAGTCTTTCGGCGTTTAATTATTTCTCCGGGGTGATACCTTTCACCCCCGCCTCCCAGAGGCGATTTTTTTTTGGACAAAACTCTTGACAAAATCGGAGACTTGACCTACACTTTTTATATGATGGGAATCCCTGCCTGCTTGCGAACCCTTCATTTTTAGGCTAGATACCCTCAATGTTAGGATAATTGCCCATGTCAGGACAAGCAAGCAATAAACCGCTTTTTTCTCAACACTATCTTGAGCATCGGCTGCCAGATTCTCCGGAATGGCAAGAGGATGTATCAGTAGCATTTGGCCGATTAGAGAGTCTTTGTCAACAAAAAAAGACGATTTTGCCGACTCTTAACGACTAGACTGTTAGGATGTTTTTATCAAGAAGAAGCTTATAGTAATACTCTATTGTATGTAGTAAAGTTGAAAGATAGTGTTAATTATAACTTGAAATCACTATTGGCTATTTTAAATAGTAAATTAACGGGATTTGTTTTTAGAAAAAAGTTGGCAATTCACGAAGAAGATACATTTCCTCAAATTTTATTAGATGATTTTGCCTCAATACCCATCCGAAAAATATCTTTTAGCACCAATAGCGATCGCCGTCAACATTGTTTAGAGAAACTTATCAAAAGTTATCAAGAAAAGCAAGAAATATTAAAGGAAATCGAGGAACATATTAGGAGAGAGGAAACCGATATAGTCCATGATATTCTGGCCTACTTAGCAGAACAGATGATCGAGATCAATCGGGAAAAACAAAAAGAAATCAAAAGCTTTTTAAGATATTTAGAGAGAATAATCGGCAGTGCGATCGATAATTTAGCCAACAAATCAAAAATCCAAAACTATCTCGGTGACTACCAAAAAAGCGAACCTCATCTTAGCTTGGATCAACTGTGGGAGATACTGAAAAAGAACAAAAAGAAAATTAGCGTTAACTTGTTAGATCGTCAAATACAGGAAACCCTAGAAAAAGAATATCAAACCAGTCTAGATAAACTTTTACCCCTAAAACAACAATTAAGCACCACCGATGAATTAATCGATCTAATTGTTTATAAACTCTATGGATTAAGCGAGGAAGAAATTAAAATTATTGAAGGGAGAGAGTAAAAAAAAGAATCAGCTGCCTGCGTATTTGGCTCTCTTGGATTTGGTGGGTAAAATGTATTCATAAGATACATTCTTCCTAGCGAGGGGGTGGAACGAACCACAAAGACACAAAGGACACAAAGATCGATCGCTTCTATGGTAAGTTAAACTGATCACACAGAACCTAGAAGAGCCCGTATTTAAATTACTTGTTGAGATACAGATACCCGTTGAGGCGGTATAACCGTTAAATTTACGGCCAATCCTGACTGGTATCGCAGAGGAAATGGTCGGCCATGATGTCCTCGAAGGTGAAAGGACAGTGAGAGGGAAAAGTCCGTATCGGTAAATCCGTGTCCCGCAAAGCCAAATCGACTCCGGCCTCGAAAGCATCGGATAAAGCCGTCGGTATCTGGGATTTTAAACTAGGATTACCCTCTAGATGCCGTCTGATACCTCGTCTCTGTTCTCTAATCGTCAAAAACCAGCTACGAGAACGTTTATCTGGCTGATATTCCCATTTGAGAAGATGTCCTACCAAAACGGTTAGACGGCTCACCAGTTCTCGATATTCTTGTTTACCCAAGGAAATGATTTCCTCCCGTAAGTTTTGCCAGTCCAGAGCTTCTACCTGTCGGTTGGCTATAACTTTCGCTTGTAGTTCTGTCCACCCATAGAAGTCGGATTCATACAGGGAATTGGCTCGATCTTTCATATTGGAACTTTACCTAAAATGTCAGCTGGAAGGAACCCTAGAGATGACAGGTTCCGCCAGTATAGAACAACGAAGCACGATCAAAACGACAGCAGTTTGGCGATATTTGAATAGGCGTACTGACTCCGCACCGGATAGTGAACACCTACCGTAGCCGTGATGTTGACGTTGGACTGACGCTCGAATACCATCACGATGTCGGAGCCGCCAAAGAGGAAAGTCGAGATCATCTCGCCCTTCGACACCGTTTTTCCCACCACCTCCCGGCGCACCTTCTCATTGATCAGTGCCACCTGCTCATCATAAGATCGCCCTTTTTTTTCCTGTTGGGTAAGACGGATAAGTTCCTGCGTCCCTGGTTTGACGAACACAACGGACGATACTTGTGCCATTCCAATGGGCAGTACGGCGATCTTGCCGATAGCGGTTTCCAGGACAAAAAGCCCACGGCACTGCACAAACTGATAGTCTGTGGCATCCTGTGCATCCAGATAACGGTGCGGCATGGCCACGTGGGCCAAGGATGAGTTTTCATCGGCACGTCCCTTAGCATCGAGTAGGTCAAGTTGGACATCCAGGTAAACCTGTCCCGGGATAAATTTAGCCTCAATTATCCTGCCCGCTGCCGGGGCGTGCTGCCGGTGATAGTCGAAGACATCGAGAAAGCTGTGGACGAGAATGCCGCCCTCGAAATCGTGGGCATACTCGGAACCCTTTAACAGTTCTGGGATAGGCCATTCGACGTGCTTGACCACGATTGAGGACTCTGCGGGCATCGGCTCGCCCGCCGGAGTGGTGATAGTCCATTGGCCGACGAAAGTGGACTCGGCTGGGAAGACGATAATCCGAGGATCGTCTGGCTGGGCGACTGGGCGCTGTCGATCGATATCCTTGAAAGTTCTGGAAAACCACTCGTTGAATGTCTTGTAGTTCTCGATCCCGTTTTCGCCCCCATTGTAGTCCTGGTAGCTATATTCCGGCCCGAACTTATAGGTTACGAGATACTTGGCCGATTCGGGTGTGTCGAGAAATTCGCCCGATTCGACCGCAAATTCTCGAAGCCAGAGGGATAGCGGTGTGAGAGCCTCGCCGGTAAAGGGAGCGATGGGGCTTTGCAGGGAGACGAGTTCGGGCTGGTTGAAGTAGTAATAGAACTGCGTCAGGTGCAGATAATCTGTGCGTTCGTGGTAAATGTCGCCCTGCCATTCCCAGACCCGCAACCCGGGGATCCACGTTACCAGGGCATCGATGTAATAGACCTCCTGCAAAAGTCTTATTCAGCTACTTGATGATAGCCTAAAGCAAGTTCATAGTTGTAAATGCCAGCGATTAAATTAAATCTCAGACCAAAACGCCGTCTCCGATTCCTATATCTTGATGAT